>CANPVY010000039.1 GCA_947581845.1 uncultured bacterium
GAGCGGCTGGAGAACGAGTTGGAGCGTGCCGCCCGTTACAAGCGGTTGCTCGGGCTCGTCATGTTCGATATCGACGACTTCAAACGCCTGAACGACACACACGGCCATACCACGGGGGACGCCGCGCTGCGTTCCATCGGTGAGGTGCTGCAGCGCTCGCTGCGCACGGCGGACTTCGTCGGCCGCTACGGCGGCGATGAGTTCCTGCTGGTGCTGCCGGAGACCAGTGCCCACGGCACCTTCCAGCTGGCGGAGCGTATCCGCAACGGCATCAGCCGCCGCGAGTTCGACCTGCGTGCCGGCACGATGCGGCTCACGGTAAGCGGCGGCGTCGTCGGTTACCCGGAGGCTGGCGTGGTGACGCCCGAAGATCTCATCGACCGGGCCGACCAGGCGCTTTACCAGGCGAAAGCGGCGGGTCGTAACCGGGTGTTCTGCTATCAGCCGGAGACGATGACGAAGGTCGAATGACCAGGGACGCGAGTCTGCCGCCCACCTCGCGACTGCGATTCGAGAGCCCCTAGGACGCGTTCGGAAGTGACTCCCCCGCAACCTGCCAACTCGACCCTCACAGCGGTTCCCGGTATCTCGGTGGGCCATGCCAGCGCCGCGCAGGCGGCCACCGGCTGCACGGTGATCCTGGGACCGTTTCGGGCGGCCGTGGATGTGCGCGGGCAGGCGAGCGGTACCCGCCAGCTCGATTCACTCACGCCCAATCACCTGGTACCGCGTGTGGACGCGCTGCTCCTCACCGGCGGCTCCGCCTACGGCCTGGCGGCGGCGGACGGCGTGTCGCGCTGGCTGGAGGAGCAGGGACGTGGTTTCCAGACCGCGGCTGGCCGCGTCGCCATCGTGCCCAGCGCTGTCATCTTCGACCTGGGACGTGGCCGATCGGACCGACGCCCCGACCCCGCGATGGGATACGCCGCCTGCGAGGCGGCGACGCAGGGGCCGGTGTCTGAAGGCAGCGTGGGCGCGGGGACTGGCGCCACCGTAGGCAAGCTGTTGGGTCCGGCTACGGGCATGCCCGCTGGGCTGGGCAGCTTCGCCACTCAGTTTGAGGATTACACTGTCGGGGCACTGGTCGTGGTCAATGCCTTTGGGGACGTGCTGGATGCCCGTGGCAACATCATCGCTGGAGCCCGGGACGAGGGCGGCGCGTTCCTGGATACGGCCGCCCAGCTGCGCGAGCACGGGCCGCCCCCGGGGTTTGCCGCTGAGGCTGGCACGAACACCACGCTCGCTGTAGTGGCCACGGACTGCGCACTCAGCCGAGCTGACCTCGCTACGGTGGCCCGGCAGGCGATGAACGCCGTGGTCCGTCGCATCTCCCCTGCCAACACGGTGTTCGACGGGGACCTGGTGTTCGCTTGCTCGACCGGGCCGGAGCCCGTAGAGGTCAGCCCGGCGGTGTTGCAGTGCATCGGGCTGTGCGCGGAGTGGGCGCTGGCGCAGGCCATCGAGCGGGCCGTGCGGCTGGCCCAGCCTGGCGATCGTTGGAATAGGGCACCAATTTGATAGGTTGAGGGTATCTGCGGAGACTGCAAGCCAGGGAGGACTTGAGTGGTGGGTGCGGCCCGGATTCGGGTTTTCTTCGATATCGACGGCACCCTGCTCTACACCGATGGGGCGGGCCGTGCCGCGCTTCACAGCGCTCTCAAGGCTGTCTACGGGACGGCGGGGCCCATCGACGGCTATTACTTCCACGGCAAGACCGATCCGCAGATTGTGGTGGAGTTGATGGGCGGCGCCGGTGTCTCTCGCGAGGAGGTCGGCCGCCGCCTGCCGACGATGTGGCCTGTGTATCTGCAGGCGTTGGAGCGCGAGCTCGCGGTGCGACGGGCCGCGGGGCGGATCACGTTACTGCCCGGGGTGACGGATCTGTTGGCGGCGCTGGAGGGGCGTGAGGACGTCGCGTTGGGTCTGCTGACTGGGAATATCGAGGAGGCGGCGCGCCTTAAGCTGGCAGCGGCCGGTATCACTGCCGTGTTTGAGGTCGGCGGATTCGGCTCTGACTCGGAAGACCGCTCCGAGATCGCGCGCATCGCGGTGGAGCGGAGCCGCGGCTCAGGCCGGCCAGAGGTCTTCGTCGTGGTTGGAGATACACCGGAGGACATCGCGTGCGCCCATGCGGTGAACGCGCGAGCGGTGGCCGTGGCTACGGGCCGCCATGCGGTAGCCGAGCTTGAGCAGGCGGGCGCCGACGCGGTGTTCGACGATCTTCGCGACACTACGGCGGTGCTCGGTAGTATCCTAGCGCCGGCCGCGGAGCTAAGGGCGTTAGGGTCTGAAGTTGGCGACGACGGGAGCCGATGAGCTACGAGGGCAATTTCGACGTTGTGATCGAGGGGCTGGGCTCGGAGCGGAATGCCCAGGTGATGGCGGTTCCCGAGGGGCTCTACGTCAACGAGCACCACTTCCCCTACTCGACGCTGTTGGGCGTCGCATTGAGGGGGTCCATCCTGCTCGTCGTGGGCACGCAGGTGGCCATGGCGTTGCGTGGCAGCCACGAGGGTCTGGCCTCTTTGGCGGCCGAGCTGCGCGGCCGTGCCGACCTCGACCATCTGGCCCTCGCGGATCGCCAGGCGCTGGAGGGGGAGCGGGTGGTCTTCGCGACCCCCGTCGCGATCTCCGGCCTCGTCGAGATGGAGCGATTCAAAGGGATGGCGCTGGCGGTGGTCACCGATTCGGGCTACCACCTCTTCGAGCGAGGCGGCCGTCACTTCCGCATCGCCTGGGACCGGATCACCAAGATCGAGGTTGCCCAGGCCAAGTTCGGGCGTTTGCTGCGCTTGGGGACTGGCCCCACTCAGATCGAGATCCTCTATCTGACCGACGCGCAGATCCAGACGATCCGCGGACTGGCCTCCGGCCATGCCAGCGCGCTGCTCTCGGTCACGGGCCCTGGCCCTCAAGCGGGTGCCCCAGCAGCGGCCCGCGAGGCAGGTGCAGCGGCGCCGGCGCCGGAGGTCGTCGAGAATCTGAGGCGGCGCTTCAGCATCCCCGAGTTCGAGGCGTCGCTAGGCGCAGTCGGTGCCGATCGGCCGCTCGGGGCCGCGATCGATCGGATGCAGATGTCCTCGTTGCTACCGGTCGGCTTTCTCGAGGAGCACCTGCGGGAACTGCGGGCGATCTACGATGGTGCGTTGCTGAGGGCGAAGCGGGAGGCGGCTGCGGCGCGCGAGCTTGTGGCTGCGGCGCAGGCGCTGGACGGGGCGCGGATCTGGGATGGTGTGCTGGACAGCGTCGGTGTGATCTCGGATGCGACGGTACGGGCCTTCGAGCGACAGACCAGGCGCCTGGCGGCAAACCGCCGCGTACCCTGGCGGAAAGCGCGGCGCAAGCACATGCCGTCGCAGAAGGAAGTCTCCGGGCTGAGACAGCGTTTGACCCGTGGGGTGGCCCCGATGGAGAGCGCGCTGGACGCGGTATCGAAGGCGGCGCGCGAGCTCGGTGCGGCGGTCGAGGGGGACCCGTCTGGGCTGGGGGCCGCATACGAAGGCTGGCACGAGGCCCTGCGCGCGTTGGATCAGGCGTACGCGACCGGCTGGACCGGTTTGAGCCGCGAGGTGGTCGCGATCTGGCAGGATGCGTTCCTGCCGAAGCTCACGCGCTTGGGCGGTGAGCGGCGGCGGCTGCTGCCGCGCTGGCTCAAGATCGCGTTTTACTTCTTGGTGTTCGTCATCTTGGCCGGCTTGGCCTATCTGTACCTCACGGGTCAGCTGGGTCAGGTCATACAATTCGAGTAGTGACGGTACCGACCGCGAGGGAGGGTTGAGGAGGCCTACTGAATGGCGAGTTCACAGTCGAGATTCTACGCCGCGCTGGTACTCATCCTTGTGGCTGGTGCGGCGCTCATCGGATATGCTGCGATTCGTGAGGAAGCGGAGCCGCCCATAGACAGGGCGGCGGTCTTCACGGGCTCGAGTGGCGAGCTGGTTTCCGAGGAGGTCGGCGTCTCGAAGGGCGACCTCGATGCGCCGGTGGTCATTGAAGAGTATGCCGATTTCCAGTGCGGCTATTGCGGCAT
>CANPVY010000040.1 GCA_947581845.1 uncultured bacterium
ATGTGGGGATACTCGGCCTTCATCCGCTACAATGATCACACGATCCTCTTCGACGGCGGGGCGAGCGCGAAGATACTCGAGCATAATGCCCGGACGTACGGAGTCGATCTGCGCGATGTGGATTTCGCGATGGTGTCACACAGTCACGGCGACCATACGGCCGGCATCGACTACCTGCTGGAGGTCAATCCGTCCGTCCGCCTGTACGTTCCGAGAGATGGCAGTTTCGGCTACCCTATGGAGGAAGGAAAGGAGTACCGCCCGGGCTATCGCTATCAGACCGATAACATGGTGTTCGTCGGCGAGAACGTCGAAATAGAGGAAGGCGTGCATCTCATCCACACCACGTCCTCGTACACCGGATCGTTCTCGCGCTACCCACCGAACGAGGACGAGCCGAGGCTGTTCAACCTGCCGGAGATCTCACTCGCCCTAGAGACGGAGAGCGGTGATATCGTGCTGATCTCCGGCTGCTCGCACAGCGGTATCGAAGAGATCGTGAAGGAGGCGATGCGTGCGACGGGCGCCGAGGTCGAGCTGGTCACGGGTGGCTTCCACCTCGGTCCCTACTCGGCCGAATACGTCACTGAACTCGCCCACACGATGAAGGAGGAGCTCGCGGTACATCGGGCCGCGCCGACACACTGCACCGGGGACGAGGCGATCGAGATCTTCCGGGAGGTCTACGGCGCGGACTTCGTCGAGACAGGATTGGGTACGCGGATTCCGCTGCCGCACTAGTGTTCGACCACAGTGGTCGCGAGGCATGGATGGGGACAGCGGGGAATCCTCTCGCTTCATGTCGCGCTGTGTCGGGCCGCGACTGGGGAGGGGCCGGGGCGCTCCAAATGTCCGCTCCGAGGATCCCCCGCCGTCCCCGAGGTCCCCTACCTGCGCGTCATCACTAGTGTGGTCGAACACTAGGCGCCGGCGGCGTCGGGATTCTCAGCGCTTTCCCCAGAAAGTCCGGGCGATCTCTTGCGATGGAGGAGGCGTCAGCGAGCTGACCAGAACGTAGACGATCACCGAGCTGACCACGGCAACGAAGGAGGGATGCGTGCCCCAGAGACTGATCTGGGGCACAACCGTGTTTGCCAGCCCGTACACGACCATGCCCCAGCATATCGAGGCGATGGCGCCCCACTGATTCCCCCGCTTCCAGAACAGCCCCAGGAGTATCGGCCCGAAGGTGGCGGTGACCAGTCCGCCGATCGAGAAGAAGATGATCCACTGGATCAGCTCGGGCTGTAGCAGCGCGAAGCCCATCGCCACGGCCAGGCAGGCTCCCATGGTCACCCTGGAAGCGACTTTCACCTTTTCGCTCGAAACATCCGGCTTGATCTCTCTCAAGAGGTTACTGGCAATGCTGGAGGTGATGATGATGGCCATCGCCGCCACAGTCGTCTGGATGCCGGCCACGATGCCCGCCAGCACGATGCCGCCCAGCGCCTCCGGAACCACATGCATGGCCAGCCAGGGCGCGATCTCATCCGGGACCGCGAGCTCAGGCACCAGCGAGCGTCCGATGACCCCGGCCATGCACAACAGCACTGTCCAGAGCAGCACGAGAATCGCGCCCATCCAGATCCCTCGCTTCAGCGCTCTCGTGTTCTTGTAGGTCAGCGCGCCCAACATCGCGTGGGGCATGCCGACGATGAAATAGCCGGTCAGGCAGGCGAGCGAGAACGCGAACACGGGCGGAAACGCGCCACTCATGGTCGGCGAGAGGAAGCTGATGTCCTGGGCGGCCAGGATCTCGGTTGATCGCTGGAATCCGCCGGCGTAGGCGACCGTCCCGACGAACAGCACGATGCACCCGACGGTGATCACGATGCCCTGGATCAGAGTCGCCAGCGATGTCCCACGCATGCCGCCCAAGACGCAGTAGACCAGCACGACGAGCGAGCCGAGCGCCAGAGACGCGAAATAACCCATCCCTGTCATCCGGGAGATGACCCTGGCGGCCCCCACGAACTGAGTGGCCATGTAGGGCAGCAAGAACACGGTCACGAAGATCGTCAGGATCACGATGATCGCGCTGCTCTGGTAGCGCGCCCTGAAGATGTCCAGGTAGGTGACCGCATTCACTCGGCGTGCCACGATTCCGACGATGATGCCGATCGGAGCCAAGAGCAGCAGGTTCATGAAGATCTGGAAGTTGTTGATCAGGACCCAGGAATAGCCGTAGGCGTAGGTCATGCCCGGTCCGGCGATGAAGGTTCCTGCGCTGGCCAATCCGCCGGCGATGATCAGGGCAACCACGACCCCGCCCAGGCCTCTGCCCGCCGCATAGAACTCATCTTCGTATTTGCTGATCGGGACCTTCTCGACAATGCGGTAAGACCAGACGCCGATGGCGATCAGTATTCCCGTATAGGTCAGAAAGGAGACGATCGCCCAGTTCATTCCGTCTCCTCCCCGTCGCCCTCGTCGTCGGTCATGGGCACATCGGGTATGAACCTCTCGGCGACGACGATCAAGAGGAGGACGAAGACGACAGGGACGATCAGGTTGCCGATCGCCACCCAACGTGGCAGTCCCCAGAGGTACGGTTCTGTGCCCACGGTGTAGGACAGGCCCATGATGGCGGCGAGATAGAGGCTGAAGAAGAGCCAGGCGAGTGCGAGGATCTTGCGGCTGATTTTGATTCTCGGGTCCTCAGCGAACTTCACCGATCGACCTCCTAGAGAGCCATCTAATCAGAACTGGCGATTGCTGACCCAGCAATCTGGCCAAATCGAGCTGTCACGCCAGAGACAGGCCTCGGACGCAGTGAAAGATGTTGGGTTCGTTCCGAACGGGTGCTAGCCGCCGCGCCGCGGCAGAAGGATCTGGAGGGAGTCACCCGGCTCGATGGTCCGTAACCTCACCCGCAGGCCCCACGGCCCGTAGTGGGACTCGGGGATGATCTCGCCGATCTCGGGCGCCGCGTAGGTCGAGCGACCGTCCGGCAGATAGATGTTCAGCCAGGCCGACGCGACGGGCTCGCTTCCGCGGTTGTGAATGGAGAAAATGGCGCTACGGTCGGCGCGCTCGCGCACCTGCACCTCGAGCCCGGCGCGGTGCATCCACCAATCGGCGATCGCGCCGGCGCCGGCGATCCAGACATCGCCCATCTCCTGCGCGGTGTGAACCGCCGACTCCACGGCATCGACGCGGCGCTGCGAGTCGAT
>CANPVY010000041.1 GCA_947581845.1 uncultured bacterium
GCGGGGTCGGGTTCGACGTAACGGACCAGACACTCCGTTTCCTGTACTCAATCCCCCACATCTAGCCGCTGGAGGGCCAGCACGATGGCTGGAGAGTTGCTGAAGATCCGCGTGATCGCCCCCGACGTCTGGCGCGAGCGCAAGATGGAGTTCGCGCCAGCCACCTCCGTGCGCGAGATAAAGGTGAGCGCCCTACCGGCCCTCTTGGGCAGGAGCGACGTGGACCCAGCTGACTACTACGTGGAATACTTCGAACGGGAGGTGCTCGACGAATCGCGCACTTTAGCTGACCTCGGCGTCCCTGAGGACGGGGTGATCTCGATCCGACCCTATGACGTCGATCACCCGGCACCTTTCCAAGGCTAGGCAACGCGCCACCCGCTAACCCCAGATCCCGCAGGTTCGCAGACTCGCGGCTATCTGCGCCGACTTACAAGCCAGGCGAGCAGCGGGTAAGGGATAGACTTCAACAGCCAAGCGATCAGCCGCCAGCGCCTCGTGACATATACGTGGCGCCTCTTCCTGCTGATCGCCTCGTAGATCTGCTGGGCCGCCTCATCATCGGAGGCGATCCAGAACCTGCCTCGACGACCCGCACTCATCGGCGTCTCCACCCAGCCCGGCTTCACATCGGTCACCTGCACGTCCAGGCCGCGCCTGCGCGCCTTCAGCCGCAGCCCCTCCAGGTATGTCGAAACGAACGCCTTCGACCCGCTGTAAGCAGCCGCCAGCCCCCGTAGCGCCGAGATCGACGAGATCCCCACCAGGTGGCCCGAGCCGCGCTGGCTGAAGTAGCTCATCGCCAGGCTGGCCACAGCGGCAAACCCGGTCACGTTCACCGTGAGGATCCCGAGCTCCCCTTCCCAGTCCGGGTCCGAGCGCCCGATACCCGAGCTGACCACGATGAGATCTACACTGCCCATCTCGTCGATCAGCTCCTGCAGCCGCTGCCGGGCTTCCTGCGGGCGAGCCAGATCCAGCGCACGTACGTAGGCTCGGGTGGGAATCTCCCTGCCCAGCGCTTCCATCGACTCCGTGCGGCGGCCCGCCAACCCGATCTCGTAGTCGTGCTCAGCGAGTACCCTCACTAGGGCACGACCGATGCCGGAGCTTGCGCCGATGACGATGGCTCTCCTCATCCGCCGATCCGTCTGCCAACGCGGGAGAGTGCACAGAGGCCTGAGAATCGGCGCCGATCATAGGTCACTTCCAGACGCAGCGTCAAGCCGCCGGCTGCTTGGGAAATCGCCCCCACTTGCTAGATTGAGAGCCATGAACGGGTTCCGGGACTTGAAGCTCGACAGCGAGGTGATCGAGCACCTCAGCCGACTCGGCTACCGTCGTCCAACTGCACTGCAACGCGAGGCCGTACCGGTAATCGCCCGCGGCACCAGCGCACTGGGCGTCGCCTCGGCAGGCAGCGGCAAGACGCTCGCCTACGGGCTGGGGATCCTGGCCCGCCTGGAGCCTGGAGACCCCGGCCTGCAAGTGCTGGTCCTTCGCCCTACCGATGACGGCGCACTGGCTACCGCTGAAGCACTGCACCGCCTGCTGTACCCGCACGGCCTGACGGTGGAAGTCGTGCAGCCGCGTGTGTCGTCGGCCGTCCACGTCGCTGTCGCCAGTCCCAGCGCTGCACTCGCCGCTGTTGAGCACTCAGCCATCAAGCTGGAAGGCCTACGAACGCTGGTAGTGGATGGGGCATCCTCCATGGTGGAACTCGGTGCCGGCGAGGTCCTGGAGACGCTCACAGCGCAGATCCCCAGACAGACCCAGCGTATCCTGCTCACCTCCGAGCTCACGCGGGAGGTGGAAGATTGGATCGACCGGCACGCCCATCGCGCCCGCCGCTTCGCCTATCTCCCCAGCGAGGTCCAGCCGTTGAGTGGCGTGACCGTGGAGTTCTGCGCCGCGCCACGCCATCAGTGGCTGCCAGTGCTGGGGCACCTGCTCAGCGGCGGAGCAGCCCGCAGCAGCTCCAACATCCAGCTGCACTGCCGCTTCGAGAGCGAGGCTCAAATGCTGGCCGACCAGCTGACCGTGCGTGGCTTCCAGGTGGCCGCAGGCGCCGCAGAGCCCGGCATCCGCATGGGTTGGGGGGAACCTGACCGAGTCGAGCCCGGGGCCTTATCGATCTCCTGGGGCGTGCCGCCAGACCTGGAGGCGCTGCGAGCATACGCCCAGGGTGCGGCACGCGCCGTCGTGTTCGCAGAGCCAAAGGAAGTCGCCCACCTGCAGCGCCTGACCAGCGCGCTGGGTGTGCGGCTCAGCGCGCTCAAGAGCACACTGCCCGGGGAAGCGCTCCGCTCCGCCCAAGCCACCCGCGACCAGCTCCGCGAGGCATTGACTCACTGCGATCTGGAGCCCTACATGCATTTGCTCGAACCCTTGCTGGAGGAGTTCTCACCGACTCAAATCGCCGCCGCCGCCACAGCGCTGCTCCGCGAGCGCACCCCCGCGCCCACCACGCCTCAGCTGCCCGCTTGGACACGCCTCTACTTCGGGGTCGGACGCCGGGACGGTGTCCGGCCAGCGGACCTCGTCGGCGCCATCACCGGCGAGGCACCCGTGGGCGGCGATCGCATCGGTCGCATCGAGATCCGCGATACGCATTCCTCGGTGGAAGTCGCTGCCTCAGTCGCGGATCAAGTGATCAAGAGCCTCGCGACAGCGACGATACGGGGACGACCCGCCAACGTGCGGCTGTACAGGGAGTAGTCGTGGAGGCGGGGGAAGAGGTCCTTCAACAGGTAGGCCTCCTCCCCCAAGCTCGCTGAACTAGAAGCCCGGCTTCAGACCGTCCTTCAATCCCTTCCCAGGACGAAAAGCCGGCGAAATCGACGCGGGGATCTGGATCCGATCGCCCGTGCGTGGATTGCGGCCCATCCGCGGCCCACGCCGCCGGGTCTCGAACGTCCCGAACCCGGTGATCTGGACCTTCGCACCACCCTTGAGCGCGCTCACGATGATCCCCTTGTCCACATCGAACAGGGCATCCACGGCGCGGCCCGCGTCGGCTTTGCTGAGGCTCGTGTTTTCTGCGAGCTTGTCAATGAGTTCAGTCTTGTTCACCACGTTCTCCTTTCGGGAAAGGGTGGAACAGACAGCGAGAAGAGCGAAGTCGAATCTACTCTAAAGCTCCCCCCCGCCGATCGTCAAGGGAAAAGCTAGGCTTTAAGCCAATCTTCGCCCCGGGGGCCCTACTGCTGGACTCACCCGCGGCCCGGCACGGCGCGGCGCTGAAAGCCCTAAGTTGCAGCATGTCAACCACTTACAAAGAACGCTCGCCACGCCAAGCCGCGCCGGGCGATCCCCCGGCCCAGAATGTAACACATCCTACATCTCAACGGCCGGCTCGGCGCCGCCCGCCGCTGACCGCCGGCCTGGCCATCCGGGTGCTGCCGCCCCGGACGCCGCGGTCGGTGCCAGCCGGCGGGCCATCGCGGCCGCAGCGAGGGAGCGCATGGGGGTAGAACCATGGTGCCTTGACGCAAGGCGTGAGCCTTTTTACACTTTGCGTGTCACTCCCTCGCCTGTGCGTCCTCCGTTTCGACAATCAGGTCCCCGGACCCGCCTCGGTGGCCGAGCCTCTGAGGGATTCTCTTCGTGAGCGAGCGAACATCCCTGCCTACCGGAGGTAGTAGTACGTCGATATCGGAAGATCCCTCCAACCGAACGCCGAGTGAGGAGGCGGTGATGAGAGTGCCCAACCTTTTGCCGCGGGCTGCCGGGATCTGCCTGACCGTCGCCCTGGCAGCGGCCCCTCCCGACCTGGGTGCGCAGGACGTGGAGATGCTCGGACGGATACATAGCGTGAGACCACCAGCCGCCTACTATGAGGTGCTCGCGCGTGATCCGAACGCCTACCAGTTCCAACGAGTCTGGAAGCACATCGCGCGTCAGGTCAGAGAGCGGCGGCGTGCCCTGGCCGAGGCGGGTGACTACGCGACGCTGAACAGCCACTGGCGCGACGGCGGGCCTTCACGAGCTGCCGCACAAGCAGCGGGTTCGGCAGTCCAGGGCACGTTTCGCATCCCGGTGCTGATCGGGATCTTTAAGGATAGCACGCACACCTTCCTGCCGGACTCGGCGGATCTCGACAGCGTGCTGTTCAACACAGCCACGCCGCCGGCGGCGCCGTACTCGGTGACCACGTTCTACGACGAGGTGTCGAACAGCCTGGTCACGGTCACGGGAGACATCATCGGCTGGTTCACGGTGGACAGCGCCAGCACGTGGTACGAAGGAACGACCAACGGGCTATACCCTGACCCAGATTCGGCTAACACCGGCGATTTCATCACGGAGCTGCTCGACGCTGCGGACCCGAGCGTGGACTTCAGCGTCTACGACGGTGATTCAGACGGCTACATCGATCTCGTCGCCGTGCTCCACCCGTTGGCGGGCGGGGAGTGCGGGACGACCCACATCTGGTCGCACCGCTGGGTGCTGGCGGGCTGGGGCAAATCGTGGTCCGGGGACGGTGTGTCCGCCTGGGACTACATGATCCAGCCAGCTGTGGGCGGCTCGAACGGGTGTACCGCCAACCAGGTCATGCCGATTGGCACGTTCTCGCACGAGCTGGGTCACGGTATGGCGGACCTGCCCGACCTGTACGACACGTCGGATCCGCCAAGCTCCAAGGGGATCGGGCATTGGGGGCTGATGGCTGCGGGTAGCTGGAACGTTCCGACCAGCCCCGCCCATATGACGGCCTGGTCGAAAGATGATGTCGGCTGGATCTACGTCGACACATTGACGGTCACGACGGGGACCGCGAGGCGACTTCTGAACCCGATCATCAGGAGCGACACGGCGCTCCGCATCAGCGTTCCTGGCACCAACGAGTACTTCCTGCTGTCGAACCGGCACGCCATCGGCTCGGACGCGAACCTGCACGGTGACGGCTTGCTGATCTGGCACGTCGATCCCGACAGGATCGCCGCGCGCCGAAGCACGAACACGGTCAACGCGAGCTTTCCCCACGGGCTCGCGTTGGAGCAGGCCGATGGGCAGGACGATCTCGGTAATCAAAGCAACCGCGGAGATGCCGGCGACCCCTACCCGGGTACGAGCACGAACACCGCGTTCGGACCGACAACGACACCGAACTCGGAGCTGAACGACAACTCGAGCTCCGGTGTCCTGGTGGACAGCATCTGGGTGAATGCCGATAGCAGCATCGCCTTCCGGCTGCAGTTCAGCGTTGTGAACGAGGTCATCACGACGAATGTCGGCCCAGGCACCGAAGTGATCGTG
>CANPVY010000042.1 GCA_947581845.1 uncultured bacterium
CAGCCCCGGCGCCGCTGTGGCGGTCGTCAAAGACGGTGCCGTCGTCTACCAGGGGGGCTTCGGCAGCGCGGACCTCGAGCACGGGATCCCGATCACGCCGTCCACGGTCTTCGACATCGCCTCGGTGTCCAAGCAGTTCACGGGCCTGGCGATCGCGATGCTGGTCGAGCAGGGCGTCGTCTCGCTCGACGCCGACATCCGTGAGTACCTGCCCGAGATGCCCGACTTCGGCGTGCCCGTGACGGTGCGCCACCTGGTCCACCATACCAGCGGTCTACGCGATTGGACCAACGCGCTGCCGATCGCCGGTGTGCGGTTCGAGGACGTCATCACGTTCGACGACATCCTCGCCATGACGCGGCACCAGCGGGACCTGAACTACACGCCGGGCGCCGAGTACTCGTACACCAACACGGGCTACAACCTGCTGGCCGAGATCGTCTCGCGCGTGACCGGCGAGCCGTTCGCCGACTGGATGCAGGCCAACGTCTTCGAGCCTCTCGGCATGACCAGCACCCACTTCCACGGCGACTACCATCGGATCGTCAGGAACCGGGCCCACTCCTACCGGCCGGATCTCGAGCGGGGCGGCTTCCAGAACGCCGTCAATACCCTGACCGCGCTGGGCTCGAGCTCGCTCTACACGACGACCGAGGACCTGGCGAAGTGGGCATTGAACTTCGAGGAGATGCGCGTCGCTGGACCGGCCGCCATCGCACTGACCCACCAGCGTGGCGTGCTGAACAGCGGTGACACGATCGGCTACGCCTTCGGGCAGGGGATCGGGCGCTACCGCGGGCTCCGCACGGTCAGTCACGGCGGCTCCTGGGCCGGCTTCCGCACGTATCTTGTGCGCTTCCCCGAGCAGCGCTGCGCGGTCATCGTGCTCGCCAACCTGAGCAGCTTCAACCCGACGCTGTTGGCGAATCGCGTCGCCGACGCATACCTGCCCGAAGAGCTCGAACCGGCGCAGGCGACCGAGGAGTTCGAGCACACCGAGATCGCCGTCGATCCGGCGCGCTTGGATGACTACCTCGGCAGCTTCAAGCTCGGACCGGGCTGGTTGGTGACGTTCACCAAGGAAGACGGGCGGCTGATGGCGCAGGCCACGCGTGAGCCCAAGTTCCCGATGACGGCGGAGTCAGAGGACTTGTTCTGGGTGGAGGATTACGGTGCTCACGTGTTCTTCCAGCGTGACACGTCCGGCGTGGTCACGAACATCCGCTATCGCGGCATCCAGGCGCCGCGGGTCGAGCTTGTCACTCCGGGCCCAGAGCAGCTGGCCGAGTACGCCGGCAGCTACTACAGCGAGGAACTCGGGAGCGGCTATGAAATCGTCGTCCAGGATGGCGGGCTGTTCGCCCGGCACCGGCGCTACGACGACGTGGCGCTGACGCCGGGCCCGCAGGACGAGTTCAGCGGTGAGCTCTGGTTCCTGCGCGGTATCCGGTTCACGCGCGGCCCCGACGATCGTGTCACGGGCTTCCTGGTGACCAGCGGGCGGGTGAGGAACCTGCGCTTTGACAGGGTGGACGGTAGATCCCGATGATCAGCTAACGCCTGCCGGGCGCTCATATGAAGAGGAGGTCTCACTGCTATGCCGGTTAGACACGCGGACAGCGTTCCCCGCGAACCCGTCGAGCCCGGTCGCCGCACCAGCCGCCAGGTGCTGATCGGCCCGGACGAGGCACCGAATTTCGCCCTGCGCCGGTTCACCATGCAGCCCGGCGGCGGCATCCCCGCGCACACCAATACGGTCGAGCACGAGCAGTACGTGTTACGCGGGCGCGCGAAGATCGGTATCGCTGACGAGGTCGTGGAGGTGAAACCCGACGACGCCGTCTACATCCCCGTCGGCGTCCCCCACTGGTACCGGGTCGAGGGTGACGAGCCGTTCGTGTTCCTCTGCATCGTGCCGAACGCTCCCGACAAGATGGAGTTGCTGGGCGCATAAACGCCAAGCCCGGAGGGAATCCTCCGGGCCTTCTCCCTGACGGAATGGCGCCTGTTTGCCGCCCGCGGGCGGGACAGGCGCCGCTCGAAACCCGCTCCCATCCGCGCCCGTAGAGACCGGTAAAGCTCTGGACTGCCACCACTCCGACGGTGGCCGAGCGCGCAACCGGAAAGTCAGCGAGCCATCCCATGGATACGCTCAGCCAGGACCTCCGCTACGCCGTACGTCTGCTCCGCAGATCGCCCGGCTTCACTGCCGTCGCCGCCCTGACGATCGCGCTGGGTATCGGGCCCACGACGACGATCTTCAGCATTGCCAACTCGCTGCTCATGCGCACGCCGCCCGGCGTTCGCGAGCGCGAGGGCCTGGTCAGCGTGTACGTCTCCTACGAGGAGGGTAGCCGCTACGCCACGTTCTCCTACCCGGCATTCGAGGCGCTGCGCGACGGGCCGAGCGGACTGAGCGACATTTGCGCGCTCGACGTCTTCTCGGCCAGCCTCTCGGCGCGCGGCGGCGGCGAGCCCGAGATGGTCGGCGGGATGATGGTCTCGGCCGGCTACTTCGGTATTCTCGGCACGCGCCCGGCCCTCGGCCGCTTCTTCCTGCCCGAGGAGGACGACGTGCCGGACGCGGAGCCCGTGGTCGTTCTCAGCCACCGGCTGTGGACACGTCGCTTCGCAGGCGACTCGTCGATCGTCGGGGCGACCGTGGACCTCAACCGCCACAGCTTCACGGTAGTCGGCGTGGCCGAGGAGGGCTTCCAGGGACACGCGGCGACCTTTGATATCGGCCTCTGGGTCCCCATCACCATGCGCGGAACCATCTCCGGCCTCGACCTCTCCGGGAACACGACGGGACTCACCGCCGTCGGGCGGCTGGCCCCCGGCTGGTCGGTCGCCCAGGCTAACGACGCCATCAGCGTCACCCTGCAGGAGCTGCAGAGCCAGGATCCCGGACTTTACGAGAAGGCCGAGATCGTCGTGGCGCCCTATTCGGCGATGATCGACGAGGCACGTGGACCCGTCACGCTGTTCATGGCGCTGCTACTGGTCGTGTCGGGCATCGTGCTGCTCATCGCCAGCGTCAACGTGGCCGGCATCTTCCTCGCCCGAGCCACCGCACGCTCGCGTGAAATCGCCGTCCGCTTGGCGGTCGGCGCCGGCCGCGCCCGAATTGTGCGCCAGCTAGTGGCCGAGAGCGTGCTCCTGTTCCTCCTGGGCGGCGCCACCGGAACCGCCTTCGCGTTCTGGGCGACCGATGCACTCGCCGCGGTGCAACTGCCCCTCCCCTTCCCGATGATCTTCGACTTCACGCCCGACCTCCGCGTGCTCGGGTTCGCGCTCGCCGCGGCGCTGGCCACCGGCGTGCTCTTCGGTCTGGCGCCGGCGCTCCAGGCCACGCGACAGGACCTCGCGACATCCCTCAGAGGCGAGCGCGGCGGCATGCCGACCCGCGCGACACGCATGCGCAACGCGTTCGTCATCGCTCAGGTCGCTGGCTCGGTGGTCCTGCTCATCGCCGCTGGCATGTTCCTGCGCGCCCTCGCCCGCGCTGATTCCGTGGACCTCGGATTCGACCCGCGGAACGTACACGTGCTCACGGCGGACCTGTCGCTGCACCGCTACTCCAACGAGGAAGAGAGGGCGTTCTTCCAGGAGCTCGAGCAGCGCGCCGCGGCGCTAGCCGGTGTGAGCTCGGCCGGGCTCACGTGGGTGTTGCCGCTCGGGTTCCTCAGGATCTATCAGCGCTTCCAGCTCCCGGGTGATGACCGCCTGCACGTGGCCGACGTCAACACCGTCTCGCCCGGCTACTTCGAGACGCTGCGAATCGCCATCGTCGCCGGCCGCGCCTTCGACGCTGGCGATAGGGAAGGCGCGCCGCCGGTCGTCATCATCAACCAGACTGCCGCGCGCCAGTTGTGGCCCGGTCAGACCGCGCTCGGCCAGCAG
>CANPVY010000043.1 GCA_947581845.1 uncultured bacterium
TACGTGCTCCGGCAGTTGGCGAAAGCGTAGGGATGCGTCTTCGACGGAGTCTCCGCTGGGAGCGGCCAGGAGCGAGCCGAGCCCGGCGAGCTGCAGCCTAGCCTGCGTCCTTGAGTTCCCTCGGAAAGGACCTGCTGAGGAGATAGTATCGTCCGTCCCACAGAATCGGTAAGCCGCGGATCAAGCAGATGGCTACCGTGATCCAGACACAGACGTTGGTGAACAGTGCCAGCTTGGGCAGAAGGGCGATTGACAGGGATCGGCTTATCAGCCCCGCTCCAGCTTGAAGAACGAGAATACTACCCAAGAGAACAAAGGTGAGGACTTTGAAGAAGCCGTAGGAGCCACGCATCAACCTGCTCGAAGTCAGAAAGAGAGTGAAGGATGAACGCATCATGCTCTTCTCGCCGAACGGAGTCTTACCTTCTTTGCTGAAAGCGACACTCCGGACTGTATCTACCAAGAAACTCCGGCTGATGATTATGATGGGTACCCAGATGGTGACCATGCCGGCAGCGGCGAAGAAGATCCAGTAGACGTGCTCGACAATTCGGTCACCGGTAATGTCGAAAAGAGCGCCGAAATCGCTGGCCACTCCTAGCTTCCGGGCGATGTATCCATCAAGCGAATCCATATAGAAGACCAACATCGTGATTAGAACGGCAGCAACCCGGAAGTACAGACTCATCTGGAACATCACCAGGGTGATGATGGCCAGGACAATTCGGGATAAAGTAATAATGTTGGCGCTCATGACCCCTCTCCGGTTGACGGACGTCGGCTGGCCGGCCTATGCTGGGCGACCGCAGCCTCCGGGATTGCCGTTGATGACGGTGGAAGGATGAAAGTCTACACCACAGCCTGCCCACGCAACTGCTACAGCACCTGCGCCATGAGGGTAGAGGTGGAGGATGGTCGTATCCGGCGCATCGAGCCGCACGCGGGGAACGCGGCCACCGCGGGTGGTGTGTGTCTCAAGGGCCTGAGTTACGTCGAACGCGTCTACTCGCCGGACCGTGTTCTTCATCCACTGAGGCGCAACCCCGAGAGGGGGACGTTCGAGCGGATCTCTTGGGACGAGGCGCTGGGCATCATCGCCGGGAAGCTGACCGAGTTGCGGGCGGATCCCGGCCCTCAGAGCGTCCTCTACTACCAAGCCAGCGGTACCAAGGGCTTGTTGAACGCGTTAGGGATGAAATTCTGGCGTCTCTACGGCGGCTGCACGACGACCTACGGCGACCTCTGCTGGCCGGCGGGACTCGAGGCTACCCGCCTCACCCTCGGCGACAACAAACACAGCGCGCCCTGGGATATCGCGGACGCGAGACTGATCGTGCTTTGGGGCAAGAACGCTGCGGAGACCAACATCCATCAGATGGTCTTCATCGATCAGGCGCTGGATGCGGGAGCGCAGCTTGTTGTCATCGACCCGCGGCGCACCGAATCAGCGGAGCGGGCCGCCTTGCTGATCCAGCCGCGACCGGGCAGCGATGGTGCGCTGGCGCTCGCCGTGGCCCATCTGCTGATCAAGGCGGATCAGATCGATCACGACTTCATCGAGCGGCACGTGCTCGGCTTCCCGGGTTTCGCCGCCATGGTGGACGAATTCACGCCGGAGCGCGCTGCGGGGATCACCGATGTGCCGCTGCGCTACATCCACCGGCTGGCGGAGTACTTCGGGGCGATCGCGCCTGCCACGATTAGTCCCGGCTACGGCATGCAGCGGTTCACGAACAGCGGGCAGACCATGCGGGCCATGCTCGCCGTGCTCGCGATCACGGGCAACATCGGGAGGCCAGGCGCCGGCTGGGTCTACGCGAACCTGCAGAGCCACATCTTCGACGCGGTGCGCGACCCGCTGGCATTGTATCCGCCGCAGAAGCCCGATGGTGTTGTGCGGGTCTCGATCTCAACGGCGCGCCTGGGCCCGGCGATGCTTGAGACACGCGACCCGCCGCTGCGTATGGCCTGGGTAGAGCGGGGCAACCCGATCACCCAGAACCCGGAGACGAATACGGTGCTTGAGGCGTTCCGCGGCCTCGACTTCCGAGTGGTGGTGGACCAGTTCCTTACCGACACTGCGCGCGAAGCGGACATCGTGCTGCCCGCCAAGACGATGTTCGAACAGTCGGACGTGATCGGCGCCTACTGGCATTCCTACATCCAGCTGAAGCAGAAGGTGATCGAGCCGCCTGGCGAGGTAAAGCCGGAATCGGAGGTTTACAGGCTGCTGGCGCAGAGGTTGGGACTCGCGCGAGCGGATGACCCGCAGGCGTTTCCGGTGTCCGACGCCGAGGTGGAAGCGTATTTGGAGAAGGCGCTGCAGCCGTTTCCCGAGCTGACGCTGGACCGCCTGCGGGAGGGCCCGCAGCTGGCGCCCGGGCAGGAGGAGGTGGCTTACTCCGACTTCCGGTTCCCCACACGGTCGGGCAAGATCGAGCTGGAATCGCATGAGGCGGTCGAGCGCTGGGGCGTCGACCCGCTGCCCCTGTACAGGGAGCCGGTGGAGTCCCTGCGGCGCCACGTCCCGGATCCTGACGTCTACCCGCTCTACCTGCTGACCCCGAACACCAAGAACCGCATCCACTCGCAATTCAACAATCTGATGATGATCCGCCAGCTGGGCGACGAGCCGCTGTTGTACATGCATCCCGATGATGCGGCGAAGCGGCACATCCGAGACGGCGAATGGGTGCGCGTGTTCAACGATCGCGGGGAGCTCGTATTGGAGTCGCGGCTCGACAACGGACTCAAAGCAGGCTGTGTCTGCGTGACCAACGGCTGGTGGATCAGCGAGGGTGGGACGGTCAACTTTTGTTCCGCCGCTCGCGAGACCGACATGGGGTACGGCGCGGCCTTCCACGATGTGCGGGTCCAGGTGGAGGTGGTGAGGGATGGCTGACGGCTTCCTGTTCGACATGAACCGCTGCACCGGCTGCGATGCCTGTCGGCTGGCCTGTACCATCGAGAACGAGCTGAGAGCGGACTTCAGCTGGCGGCGCGTCGAGACCTTCAATCCGCGTCATTATCCCGCTGCTCCTGTTTACCACCTCTCGCTCGCCTGCTTCCACTGCGCCGAACCCGTTTGCATGTACGCCTGTCCGGCCCTGGCGTTCTCCCGGGACACGGTGACGGGCGCCGTACTGCTCGATGATCGGAAGTGCATCGGCTGCGGCTACTGCGCCTGGGCCTGCCCGTACGATGCGCCGGTGCTCGACCGCAGGCGCGGCGTGATGACGAAGTGTACTCTCTGCATCCACCGCTTGAATGAAGGGCTCAGGCCAGCGTGCACGACGCTCTGCCCAACGGGTGCGCTGGACTTCGGGGAGCTTCCCGAGGCCGAACCGCCGACTGATGTCGCTGGCTTCCCGGAGGTGGACCTGGGGCCGCGGCTGCGCATCACCCCGCTGCGGCCCGACCGGCTCCGCCCTGAGCTCGCGGCCCCCAAGGTGGGCAGTCCTGTTGTGGCAGCGGCTGACTCGCGAGCGCCTGAGATGTCACTGCGCTCCGAATGGCCCCTCTGGGCGTTCACCTCTCTGGCCGCAACGCTGGTCGCGCTCGTCGCGAGCACGGTAGCGGGCGCGTTGTCGGTCAACCCCGTGTTGTTCGTGGACGCGGTAGTCCTTACGCTGGGGCTCGGCGCGCTGCACCTGCGCAAGGTACGGCGGGCTTATCGGATCGTGCTGAACGTGCGGCGATCGTGGTTGAGCCGAGAGATCGTGACGGTCTGTGCGTTCTTCGCGCTGGCTACGGTCTACTTGTGGCCGGGGCCGGGGGTGCCGGCGCTGGGTGCGCTCGCAACGCTGGTCGGCTTCTTGGCACTCCTGTGTGCGGATCAGGTCTACAGTGTGCTGAAAGGCTCAGGCCCGGTTTACCGGCACAGTGCCAGCGTGTTGTGGACGGGTTTCTTCCTGACTGCCGTGTTCAGCGGCACGGCGTGGCTGGCCGCGGTCTTCGGCTTCGGCAAGCTGGCGCTCTACGTGCTCAGGAAGCTTGATTTCGCCTCGCGTGGACGGCCGGTCCGGCCTATTCTCATCGTTGCGCGTCTGGCTCTCGGCTTATTGACACCGCTGGCTCTCTGGCTGATCGATCCCGCGGGTCTGCGCGGTTACATCATCGGCTTGGTCCTGTTCGGCGAACTGATCGATCGTGGCGAGTACTACGGCGAGCTGGAGTCGGGTTCGCCGCGGGGCCTTCTGGCCGCCGAGCTGGAGAAGCAGGTTCGAACGGATGTGATGGGTGGCGCGCCCGGCCTTGACGGCGGGTTCGGGGGCGCAGGAAGTTCCTGGGGTCTGGGACGTCACTGAGGGTGTCGCTCATGAAGTATCGGCGAGCAGGGATTCTCGTTCTCGCGCTTCATCTCGGATCCGCGGGTTGCATTGGTGCGCAGGAACGTGAACGGTCCGCGAGTGATCCGTACGAGCGGGAACGCATCGCCATGGTGCGGTTGATCGAGGCGTACGGTGTCGCGGACGCGGCGACGCTCGCGGCTATGCGTTCGGTCAAGCGCCATGAGTTCGTCCCGGAGGGCTATCGGCGGCGCGCCTACGGGGATCACCCGTTACCGATCGGCTACGGGCAGACGATCTCACAGCCGTACATCGTGGCCTACATGACGGAGACCCTGAGGCCGGAGCCCGGCATGAAGGTGCTGGAGGTGGGAACCGGCTCGGGGTATCAGGCGGCGGTGTTGGGTGAGATCGGCTGTGAGGTCTTCACGGTGGAGATCTTCGAGGCGTTGGCAACGAGCGCCCGCCAGCGGCTCGAGCGGCTGGGTTTCGCCAACGTCACGGTGCGTCATGCCGATGGTCACTACG
>CANPVY010000044.1 GCA_947581845.1 uncultured bacterium
CGTCTTGTTTCTAGCCCTCCCGCCTCCGCCTATCGTCGCCCAGCACGCGAGAGATTGGCCAGTCGCTCGACGGCGAGGTCCTGCAGATACTCCGCCGCGTCCACCGACTCGTCGAAGTTGTTGGCGATCATGCTGAAGGCCAGCAGCTCGCCGTCCAGGGTCGTGACGTAGCCGGAGAGGGCACGCGAGTTGGCGATGTAGCCGGTCTTCGCCCGCGCATTGCCCTCGGCCCGCGTTCCGCGCATGCGTCGCTCCAGCGTACCGTCCACGCCGGCGATCGGCAGCGCATCGTAGAAGACATCGAACTCCGGGCGCCGCGCCATGACCCGCAGCAGCCGAACCAGTGCATCGGGGCTGATGTAGTTGTAACGCGAGAGGCCCGAGCCATCGACGTAGATGTAGGCGGACTCGGGGATGCCCCAATCGGTGAGTGTGGCCGCGACCACGCGCCGGCCTGCGGCCAGGCTGCCGGTATCGCTGTCCACCACGCCCAGGTGACGCAGCAGCATCTCGCCGATCTGGTTCTGGCTGCGCTTCAGGAAAGGTGTCATGATCTCGCCGAGCGGCGGCGACTCGTGCACGAAGACAGTGACGAGCGAATCGGCGCGCTCGGCTTCCGGCAGGCTGTCGGCGTCGATCACCCGACCCGCGAGCTCGATCCCCTCCTCCTCGAGTATCTCCGCCAGGACCGTGACGAAGAAGAGCGTCGGGTCGTGCGGCGCGATGTAGCGGGTCAGCGTATCCTGCCCGATCCAGATCGTGCCCCAAAGGCGCGCGTCGTTCGAGAAGGGCCGGCGCTCCGCGCGCAGGCGCGCCCCGGTGCTATCGGCGACCGTGACGATGTCGGTCTCCAGCTTGAGGTAGCGGGTGGGCGGCAAGGCCACGACGTTGGCGGGCGCGCCCAGCGTATCGCCGGGGGTGACGCGAAAGGTGACGGCGCCCTCGTTATAGAGCAGCGCGCCGATCTCGGCGGCGTAGTAGGCGTCCAGGTAGTCCCAGGCCCAGCCCGGCCCCAGGTGCACGTCGTCGAACAGGTCGTCGTCAGCGATGATGTCGCCGGCGATGCGGGTGATCCCATGGGCCTTCAGCGAGTCCGCCCATTCCCGGAAGACGACCGTCGGATTGTCATCGTAGAAGCGCTCCGAGATCGCCGGATCGCCGCCACCCACTACGACCAGATCGCCCTGCAGCATGCCGCCGGGTTCTACCGGACCGGTCGCCGCAACGCGGGTATGGAATCGGTAGTCGGGGCCCAGCCGCCGCAGCACCACCGCCGCGGTCAGCAGCTTGTTGTTGGAGGCGGGCATGAACAGCTTCTCGGCGTTCTGGCGGTAGACGATCTCGCCCGTCTCGACTGACTGCACCATCACCCCCCAGTACGCGTTCTGGAAGGCGGGATCGGCGAAGATCTCGCGGAGCTCGGTACGCAGAGCGCCGACCGACGTCAGTGGCTCCGGTTCGGCCGGGCCGGCCCCGACCGGTGCACACCCGGCACACACCAGGATCGGAATCAGCAGGAACCCCCAGGGCGAGTCGGCGCGGTGGCCACAGCGGCACAGCGGCATCTCTTCCTTCCCTTCCCTCGTGGTTCGGTCGCCCGAGTGAGCCATCAGTATAGCCGTCCGCCGGACCGGCCAAAAGTCGCCCGCCGGCCTACCCGGCCCGGCGCGAGACACCTATCTTGCTAGTTCACAGACCGGATAAATCCTCGTGCCGGACCCTGTAAACAGGAACGGAGCTGACCATGGCGACGAACGACTACAGGATCGAGCGCGACAGCCTGGGCGAGATGAAGGTCCCGGCCAGCGCCCTCTACGGGGCCCAGACACAGCGGGCGGTCGAGAACTTCCCGGTCAGCGGGCTGCGCTTCCCGCGCCGGTTCATCGGCGCCCTCGGCGCCATCAAGATGACCGCGGCCCAGGTCAACATGGGCCTCAAGCTGCTGGACGAGCGGCTGGGCAAGGCGGTCGAGCGGGCGGCCCGCGAGGTGATGGAGGCCGAGCTGGACGACCAGTTCGTGGTCGACATCTACCAGACTGGTTCCGGGACGTCCACGAACATGAACGCGAACGAGGTGATCGCGAACCGGGCCATCCAGATCCTGGGCGGCAAGATTGGCTCGAAGGAGGTGCACCCGAACGACCACGTGAACAAAGGGCAGTCGAGCAACGACGTGATCCCGACGGCGTCCCACGTTGCCGCCTGCGCGGCGATCACCGAGGACCTGCTGCCCGCCCTGAAGAAGTTGCAGAAGGCACTGGATGCCAAGGCGAAGGAGTTCGCCGACGTGGTGAAGACGGGCCGCACCCACCTGCAGGACGCCACGCCGGTGACGCTCGGCCAGGAGTTCAGCGGCTATGCCAGCCAGATCGAGCACGGCATCAGGCGGGTCGAGAACACGCTGCCGCACCTGCGCGAGCTGGCCATCGGCGGCACCGCGGTGGGCACGGGCCTGAACGCGCATCCCGAGTTCGCCGGCGGCGTCTGCAAGGGCCTTTCCAAAATTTACGACCAGAAGTTCGTCGAGGCGCCGAACCACTTCGAGGCGCAGGCCGCACGCGACGCGCTGGTCGAGGCGAGCGGGGCGCTGAGAACGCTGGCCGTGAGCATGAGCAAGATCGCCAACGACATCCGCTGGCTGGGGACGGGTCCACGCACGGGCCTAGGCGAGATCTCGATACCGGCGACGCAGCCCGGCTCGTCGATCATGCCCGGCAAGGTGAACCCGGTGATTCCGGAGTCCGTCCGGCAGGTCTGTGCGCAGGTCATGGGCAACGACACGGCGATCATGGTCAGCGGCAACGCGGACAACTTCGAGCTGGCCGTGATGATCCCGGTCATGACTTACAACCTGTTGAAGTCGATCGAGATCCTGGCGAACGTCAGCCACGTCTTCGTGGACAAGTGCATCGCCGGGATCGAGGCGAACCGTGAGAAGTGCCGCGCTTACGCCGAGCGCAGCCCCGCGCTCGCCACGGCGTTGGCGCCGATCATCGGCTACGACAAGGCAGCCGAGATCGCCAAGCTCGCGCTGGTCAAGGACATGACGATCCGCGACCTGGTGATCGCGGAAGGTTTGATGGACGCGAAGCAGGCCGACGAGGTCCTCGACCCGGCGAAGCAAGTCTAGATGGCCAGGAAGAAAGGCCGGGGAGGCAAGGAAGAGCCGCGCAGGTTGTACCGCGTGATCTTCCGAGCTCGCGAGTACCTGGGCACGGCCGAGCAGTTCCACGCGAAGGTCGTGGCTCCCGACTTCGCCACGGCGCTCAACCGTGCCTGTACGGCCCTGCAACTGGATCCGGCGACACTGGACGGCGCGGCAGTAACGCTCATCGCCGAGAGCACGGAGCTGGCCGACGGCAAGGTCTTCGACCTCGCGCGCCGCTCCCGCGGCTTCGGCGAGCGCGGCGGCTGGACCCTGCGCGATGCGCTGCCGGCCAAGGAACCTACCGGTCCCCGCAAGACCGAAGCATACTAACTCGAGAGGGCGTAGGCCCAGCTCCAGCCGCCGGGCCACGCCCTCAATGCCGCAGATCGACCACCAACAGCTTCAGCTCGGTCATCTCGAGCAGACTCGAGGCCAGGCCCTCGCGGCCGAGGCCCGAGTGCTTCACACCGCCGTACGGCATGTTGTCGATCCGCAGTGTCGGGAAGTCGTTCACGACCACGCCGCCGACGTCGAGATTCTGGTACGCATAG
>CANPVY010000045.1 GCA_947581845.1 uncultured bacterium
CGTTCCGATGATCACCTCGCGACCGCCAGTCACCATCTGCTGAACCAGTACGCCCTCCACCTGCTCGGCCTGCACGCCGCCCTCAGCCAGGCGATCCATCATCTCGTAGTAGCCGCCCCGCACCTCGCGGGCCGACTGCAGCCCGACGATCACGCCACCGACATCCGACTTATGAGAGATCTCCGGCGCCATCACCTTGAGCACCACCGGGAACCCGACAGCACTGGCTGCTTCCACAGCTTCGTCCGCATCGCCGGCCGCTCGGGAAGGCACCACCGGGATGCCGTAGGCCTCTAGGAGCGACAGAGCGTCCGATTCGCTCAATCGCCAGCGCCGAGCCTGCTCCGCCGCGCCCAAGATATCCCGCGCCCGATTGCCGTCCACGTCCCCGAAATGACGCACTGTGCCCGCCGGGCGCTCCAGCCAGCGACGATATCGGTTCATCGCGCTCAGCGCGCTCACGGCCGACTCTGGGAAGATATAGGCCGGCACGCTGGCCGTGTGCAGCAGCGCACGGCTTTCCTGCAGGCCCCTGCGTCCCATCAGCACGGCGAGCGTGGGCTGCTCGCGGCCCGCCGCGGTGTCGGTGATGGCCCGGGCCACATCCGCCGCCTGCACACCGAGCGGCGGCACGAAGGACGCGACGACCGCATCGACACCCGGGTCCTCGAGAACGGTCTCTAGCACCGCCCGGTAGCTGTCCGCATCGGCGCTGGCGATCATGTCGACCGGGTTATGCACAGATGCCTCCTCCGGCAACGACTTCCGCAAGCGCTCGTGCGTCTCCTCCGAAAACTCCGCCACTTTGAGGTGCTGTGACTCGAGAGCGTCGGCGATGATGATGCCCGGCCCGCCCGCGTTGGTGACGACGGCCACGCGATCACCTTTGGGGAGCGGCGCGTTCCCGAATCCCATCCCCATCCCGAACAGATCCTCGACCGTGTCCACCCGGATCACGCCGCACTGGGCGAACAGCGCATCCGTGGCCACGTCCAGCCCCGCCATGGCGCCGGTGTGGCTGCTCGCCGCGCGCGCTCCGGCCCGGCCGCGCGCCGCTTTCACCGCGATCACCGGCTTCACCTGCGTCAGTTCCCGCGCGATACGCGTGAAATGGCGCGGGTTGCCGAAGCTCTCCAGATACATGAGGATGACCGACGTGCGCTCATCGTCACGCAGGTACTCGAGCACGTCGTTGCCCGAGATGTCCGCCTTGTTCCCCACGCTGATGAACTTGCTGACCCCGATCCCGTATTCACGGGCGTAGTCGAGGATGGTCACGCCCATGGCACCGGACTGGCTCAGAAACGCCACCGGTCCGCTCGGCGGAGTGGTCGGCGCAAAGGTAGCGTTCATCGAGACGCGCGGATCGGTGTTCAGCACGCCCATGCAGTTCGGGCCCACCATCCGCATGCCGTATTTCCGCACCAACGCAAGTAGCTCACGCTCACGCTCGATTCCCTCACCGCCCACCTCGCGGAACCCGGCCGAGATGATGACCAGCGCCGACACCCCGGCCTCGCCGCATTCCTGGGCCACCTGCCGTACGAGCTCCTTCGGCACCACAATCACCGCCAGATCGACAGGGCCAGGCACGTCCACTATGGACGCATAGGCCCGCAGTGAATGCACGACCTGCGCGTGCGGATTCACCGGGTAGACCGCACCTGCATAGCCGTCGCGCAGGAGGCTGTCGAGGATCGAGTAGCCGATCGTCTCCCGGCGCCGGCTAGCACCGATGACCGCGATGGAGCGGGGTTCGAAAACCGCCTTCAGGCCCGTAGGTCTCTTTGCTTCCATGTCGTCTATAATAGCCCCGGGCCGCTCCACGTGGGAGCAGCCTGTGAGTCTTGGAGGCCGAGGTCTATTCGCACAACCCAGGCGTCCGTGCCAGTCGCGCCGCCCCCCGACGCAGCCGCAAGATGACCGCCGCAGCGTACAGCGTCCCGCCCAGCGCTACGGTCCAAAGAAACAGCTCCAGCCCGAACTCCAGCCGCCGATAGCCGGCCAGCGTGTAGAGGTTCAGGATGAAGATCTGCAGCCCGGGGCCCAGAGCGCTCAGAGCGGTCAGCAGGACCTGATCGTCACGCAGCGCATCAGCCTCCTCATCACGGCCACTCGCCGTCAGCGGTCGCACCGCCCACGCATCGATTCGCTGAACCAGTACATCCTGCCAACCATATATCCAATTGTAGGCCACGATAAGATGGCGGAGCAGGGCCAGGGCAAGCGGGCGATCCTCGTAGTGGACCTCGTCGTACTGGGTCAGCTGCTCCTTGACCCGACTGGTGGTGTCACCGCCCCGGCGGCTGCGGAAGCGGACGTAGTAGAAGTTGTAAACGGATCCCTGCAGCAGGCCCAGCAACAGGGCGGCGGCCGAGAGGCCGATCGCGTAGAGGACCGGCCGTTCCCGAGCGACCGCGACGGCCAGCGCCACAGCCAGCGCTGCAGCGATGATGGCATCGCCAATGGAATCGAGGAAGCGTCCCACACGAGACGGCCGGCTTTGCAGACGAGCGAGCGAGCCGTCCACGGCATCGAGCACGTTCTTGAGCTGCAGCGCCAGGGTGCCCGCCAGAGCGTACTGGAAGCCGCCGACGCCGTAGCAGAACGCGGCAAGCATCCCGATCACGCCCCAGACGGCCGTAACATCAGGGGCCGTCACCGATGTATCCCGGAGTCGGCGCGCGATCCAGACCGCCAGCGGGCGTGCATAATCGCTGAGGTCGAGGAATTGCGCACCGCTCGGTAGCTTCCGGGCCGTAGCTGCTTCACGCATCGCCGTCTAACTTAGGGACACCATGCACACTCCACCAACTCGCTTGCGACCATGACTACCGGCTATCTGACCCGCGCGGTGCACTTCTCCGCTTCGCACCGCTATTACCGTCCGGAGTGGTCTGAGGAAGAGAACCGGCGGCGGTTCGGCCCGGCCGCCTTGCCAGAAGGCCATGGGCACAACTACCGCTGTGAGGTGACGCTGTGCGGTCGCATCGACGCGCAAGCTGGAGTGGTGATGGACCTGCCGCAGCTTGACCGGCTGCTGGACGAGGAGATCATCGGCCGCTTCCACAACCGCAACATCAACAGCGCCGTCCCGGAGTTCGGCCCGGGCCGCGACCTGCCCACTACCGAGAATCTGGCAGCCTACATCCTGGAGAAGATCCGGCCACGCCTGCCGGCCGGCGTCCGGGTCCACCGCGTGCGCGTCCGAGAGGACCGTGACCTCTGGTCGGATGTGTATGGATCGGATCAGCCGAGTTAGCTGCCCTCTCGACTGAGGCGCGGCCCGCAGCCACCTCAGCCGACCAGGAAAGTGCGCTGCAGCGCGGCCAGCGCTTCGGGGAACCGACGCACCGTGAGCCGATAGCCTGGGACCTCGCCCGCGAGACGGCTGAGACATTCGAAGTCCCGCGCTGCCTCCACGCCCCCGAAGC
>CANPVY010000046.1 GCA_947581845.1 uncultured bacterium
CTTCGACAGCCTGCTGGGCATCCATCCCGCGTGCCCGGATGTGGATGGTGGATCCCCGCTCTGCTGCGAGCATCATCACGCCCATGATGCTCTTACCGTTGACCTCCAGAGTGTCTTTGCGAACCAGGATCTCGCTCTCGAACTTGCTCGCCAGCTTGACGAACTCCGCCGCCGGCCTCGCGTGCAAGCCATAGACGTTGGCCACGATCACGCTCTTGACGCAGTCCCGGTCTTCCAAGCTCACCATACGATACTTCCCAGAGCAACCACCACGAGCGACGCGATCAGCGGGAGGAATACTGCGAGGCGACCAGCCACAGCCGGGCGCCAGGCGCCTACGACCCCAAGAACGAGGGCGATGCCGATTACGGAAAATGAACCAGCGCCGGAGGTGCCGCCTAGCCCCACTGCCAACAGGGGCAGCAGGGCTCCCGCCACAGCGGCTAAGGGAATCGTAAGCCGATCCGGCAGCCGGCGCAAAGGTGAGCCCATCAGCGCCCGGCCGACCTCGTGTCCTTCCCGCCATCCCAGGTGCAGGCCCCAAACCCTCAGCCCAAAGTGCACGACGTTGTAGAGGACAAGAAAGGCCGCACAGGCGACCCACCACGGGGTGCCAGCCAGGAAGAGCAATAGGGCCAGCAGCGAGCACAGGGGCCGCCAGCGCGCCCAGACCAGCCGGTCCCCGATGCTGCCGAGCGGGCCTACGATGGCGCCCTTGAAACGCTCGATCTCCTCGGCGCTCTGCCGCTCGCACTCCATGCGCGCCACTGCGGCGATAGCGACAGTGGACAGGTAAGGATGGCCGTTGAAGAAGCGAGTGTGCCGCCGCAGCGACTCGGCCAGAGAAGCCCCGTGACCCCGGTGCAGCCGAGCGAGGACCGGGATCAGCGCGAACCCGATACCGGCGCCCTGCATGGTCCGGTAGTTGAACGAACCCTGGATCGCCAGGCTCCGTATCAGCAGCCGCAAGCGCAGCAGCGGGTCTAGCGCAACCATAGTGCCAGGATCGTGGTCAGCACCGCTCCCACTCCGAAGCCCGCCCACGCCTGGCGGTCCCGGGCCATGGTCCGTACGTCCACACCCAGCATCAAGCTCGCGGACACCAGCAGGATGACGGTGGCGACGGCATCGCCCAGCCGCGGAAGCTCGGCCAAGCCGACGGTGGTTCGCGGGAGCGCCCAGACGGCCAGGAACGTGATGATGGCGGCACGCAGCAGGTCCACGGCCATGGCCGCCAGGTGTCGGACCGTCAGCCACATGGGTGTGACCGCTACCGGTCCCTCCGCCGCCACCAGCCGCGCGTTCAGATGTCGTGCCGAATGCACGCTCCAGCTGCCCATCCAGCCGACGATCACCCCGAAGCCAACGGCTATCAGCAGTCCGACCGGCCCACCCGCGGTCGCGAAGACGGCCGTGGCCGCGACAGCGGCGGGCCCCGTGTCCCAATAGCGGCTCGCCCCGACGGGAAGCTGGTGCAGGCTGAGGACCTCGAGGACTGCGCCCGCCCAGAAGCCCGCCTCCGGATCGCCGAGCAGCAGCCCGGCCACGGGGCCAGCCACGATCGGGCGCGAGATCATCGCTTGAGCCCACGACGCGATGTCGAGGCCGACAACCCCGCCCAGCAGAGCGAGCCACAAACAGGTCGTCGGTTCCAGCTTTACCCTGACCTTGACTCGAGCAGTTCGTCGAGCTTGACCTTGCGAGCGCTGGGTACGTCCTGCGCGGTGACGCGGGGATGCAGGCGCCGCAGACGCTCCAGCTCCCGCCGGTCGTTGGCACTCAGGAACAGGTAGGGGAGTACGCGATGCCGGCCGGGCGCGTCATGCAGTCCGCCCAGGTTGATCTCGATATCGGCGAGGATCGCATGTTCGGCCAGCTGGCACATCGTCGCGATATCCCGTGTCAAAATGAACCCGCGTTCGGCGTTCTGGGCCCAGTTGGGGATCGCCTCGAGCGCCTCAGCGACGCTCAGGAACCGGCCCTCGACGGACTCCGACAGGCCCGCCCGATAGAGATCCTGCTCCCATTCGCTCTGCGCGAGCTCGTCATCAACGACCGCGATGTAGTCGAGTCCGCTCTGTGCTCCCCAGCCGACGACGACCTGGCCGTGGATCAACCGGTCATCGACCCGGCACAGAAGAATCGGCATCAGTCGAGTACTCTATGGATACGCCCACACGATCCCGCAGCCGTTCGAGGATCTCCTCGATCGGTAGTGTGCGGTGGAAGGTGAAGTCGAGCAGCAGTGGGAGGTTGACGCCGCAGACCACGGCGATCCCGGGGTGGCGGGCCCTGAGGCGGCGAGCCGCGAAGGCGCAGCTGCCGCTGGGCAGATCCACAAACACGACGGCCGGACGGCTCCCCACCATCTCGAGCAGGCGCGCTTCCAGCGCTTCCGGTGTCAAGTCCTCGTTGTCCACCGGTACGAGCCCCTCGCGCGAGCCGGTGATGCCCTCGACGGCGTCGAGTAGCCCCTCGGCCAGCTTGCCGTGGCCTACGAGGATCCCAAGGATCTCGTCACTCATAATCCTCCTCGAGGTACTCGCGGACCGGTGCCATGGCCTCGCGCAGCCTGGCGTCAAAGGCCGCGGCCGAGTCGACGCCGGCGTAGCGGAGCAAGTGGCTCATCGCCACCACCTCAGATATGACGGTAATGTTCTTGCCAGGATTGAGCGGGACAGTCACCCGGCGGATCGGGACTTCGAGGATCATAGTGTGCGCGGCGTCCAGACCCGTGCGATCGTACGCCGCACGGTCCGTCCAATCGACCAACTGGACCACGACCTCGATCCGCTTCTGCTGCCGGATCGCGCGTATGCCGAACAAGGCGCGGATATCCAAGATGCCGATTCCGCGGATCTCCATGTGGTGGCGGCCCAACTCGGGGCACCTGCCGATCAGCACATCGTGCCCCTGCCGAGTGATCTGCACGACGTCGTCGGCGACCAGGCGATGTCCTCGCTCGACCAGATCCAGCACACACTCGCTCTTGCCGATGCCGCTGCGGCCCACGAACAGCAGACCCACCCCGTACACGTCGGCCAGTGAGCCGTGGATGTAGGTCTGGGGCGCGAAGTAGTCATTGAGGAAGGGGTGCATACGGCGATAGAATTCCGCCGTCCTCAACTCGCTGACCACCACCGGCACCGTTTCTCGCTCCGCGATCTCCAAGAACACCGACGGCAATTCGAGACCCTTGGTCACGATCACGCAAGGGACGTCAAAGCCGAACAGGGTCTCCACCGCCTGGCGGCGCCGATCCTCGTCGAGCGAGCGGAGATAGGAGATCTCCGTCTCGCCCAGCACCTGAATGCGGCCGGCAGCGAAGCGTTCTGTGTAGCCGGCCAGCGCCAGACCGGGGCTGGATATCTCGCCCTCAACGATCTCTCGCTTGAGGGCGCGGTCGCCTCGCGTGGCCAGCCGCAGGCGCAAGCTTTCGCCGCGCAGCCTCAGCAGATCCCCGACCGTTAAGCTCACGACTCGGTACCTTCGAAGGCTGCCTCAGGCTCGATCTCTTCACCGAGTCGCGGCGCCTGATGATCGGTTCGCCGGTCCCGCCGCCGCTTGAGCTGGCGGGCCAACTTGGCGGATACCCGATTCACCGCGCTGCGGAAATCCGCTGCGGTCGTCTCCGCGTGAATATCTACGTCGCCATCGACGGCAGCGCGTGCCTCAACGCGCTTCTGCCGCTTCTCCTCGGTGAGCGTAACCTCGAGTCGCGACATGCGGTAGTTGTAGCGTTCCAGCCCCGAGAAGCGACTCTCGACGTGTTTGCGGAGTGAATCGCTGAGTTCGAAACGCCGGGCGGTGATGGAAATCTTCATCTCGCCTCCGATGGTGAGGTACTGAAGTGGGATCGGCCTGCAGGCAGGCCGTGGGCGTGAACCTCCTGGAGGTGGGCCTCCGTCTCATCCGCGGCACGCTCCCAGCTGAACTTGCCAGCGAAACGACTGGCGCCTTCCCGGAGCCCGCGACGCAGCTCCCCGTCCCGCGCGATCCGGCGCAGAGCAGCGGCCCAGGCCGCGACGTCCCCGTGGCGGACCAACAGCCCGCTCGCGCCGTGGGCGACCGAGTCGCGCAGCCCCGGTGAATCGGAGGCCAGGACCGGCGTGCCGCAAGCGGCCGCCTCGATGTTGGTGATGCCCCAGCCCTCCTTCGGGGATGGGTACACCGTCGCCCAGGCTCTCCGCAATAGGTCCACCTTCTCATCCTCGGAAATGTAGCCGAGGAAGTCGACCGAGCCGGGCGCGTGAGTGGCGGCGTAGTCACGCAGCTCCGGCTCGTGGTCGCCTTTGCCCGCTACCAGGAGCCGTACCGTGATGCCCTCGGCCACGAGCTGCGCGACCGCGTCCACCACTCGCTCCAGGCCCTTGTAGCGCTTCAAGCGGCCCACGTAGGCAAAGGTCGGCTCGGGGAAACCTTCGCGGCCCGGATTGGGCTTGTAGCGCGAGTGGTCGATGCCCGGGTGAATCACCCGGATGGCCGAGGGCACTAGCCCCCGCACCGCTAGGTCATCCGCGGTCGACTCGGAGATCGCCTGAAAGGGTACCTCCTCGTAGAAGTGCGGGACCGGCCGCTCGAGCAACCACACAGCGCCCGCGACGGGCAGCGACGCCTCGCGAAAGGCCGTGGTGCCGAACAGGTGTGGTACGAGAGCCACCACTGGGGGTCGCACCCAGAGTGGCGTGTAGAGCGGCAGCTTGTTGATATCCTCGACGACCAGGTCA
>CANPVY010000047.1 GCA_947581845.1 uncultured bacterium
GCCCGCCACGGGCAGCGACGCCTCGCGAAAGGCCGTGGTGCCGAACAGGTGTGGTACGAGAGCCACCACTGGGGGTCGCACCCAGAGTGGCGTGTAGAGCGGCAGCTTGTTGATATCCTCGACGACCAGGTCAAAACGCACATCAGCCAGATAGCGCCGGTAGTACGGGAGTGCAAGAATCGTGAAAGTGTGACGGCCACCCACCCGGTGAACGTCGATGCCATCCACGACCTCACGCGCCGGCGCACCAGGCCAAGCGGAGCAAAGCAACGTGACCCGGTGCCCTCGTTCGGCGATGCGGCTGAAGATCTCGTGCAAGTGTATCTCGGCGCCGCCCGCCTGCGGATTGCGCCTGTCCTGCCAGTTGACGATCAACAAGTCGAGGCGGCCCTTGCTCATCCGCCCTCGTCCTGGGGCTCGGGTTCCAGTTGCCGGAGCAGGGCATCAAGCACGCCGTTGATGAAGCGCCTGCTCTCCTCCGTGCCAAACCATTCCGCCAGACGGATCGCTTCCTGGAGGGAGACACGCAGCGGGATCGCATCCAGATAGAGCATCTCGGCGGCCGCGATCCGCAGGATGTTGCGATCGACCGTCGTCATCCTCGAGAGGCGCCAATTGTCGGCGAGGGCCTGAATGCGAGCATCCAGAACGGCGCGCTCGCGCTCGATCACGGTCAGCAGAAGCTCGATGTAGTCCTGAACCTCAGGATCTGGAGGCCGCCGGCGGGGCGAGCGAAGCTCACGATCCAGCTCTTGCAGGCGCTCCGAGCTGCCCCGCATCTCCCATGCATAGAGGACCTGCAGCGCCCGGGCTCTGGCCTTAGTCCGACTCCCCATCAAGCTGGTCAAGAAGGTCGGCCATCTCGATCGCCGCCAGCACCGCCTTCCAGCCGTGGTTGCCCGCCTTGCTACCGGCACGCTCCAGCGCCTGTTCCATGCTGTCGGCGGTGAGCAGACCGAAGGACACGTAGGTCTCCGAATGTGTCGCCAGGTTCTGCAGTCGCTGGCTGGCCGCCCCAGCGAGATAGTCGAAATGCGGTGTGGCACCACGGATCAGCGCGCCAAGCGCGACGATCGCCGTATAGTGATGACCCGTCGCCAAACGCCCGGCGAGCGGCGCTAATTCCCATGCCCCTGGTACCCAGAATACGTCGATCTGTTCGTCGCTCGCGCCATGCTGACGCAGGCAGTCCACCGCACCCGCAAGCAGCTGGCGGGTGACCAGCTCGTTGGTCCGGCTAACCACCAACGCGAAGCGTCGGCTCTCAACTCGGAATACCCCGTATCGCTCGTGCATAGCCCTCAGCCCGCCAGTGTCTCGTCCGCTGGTATCAGGTGGCCCATCTTGTCCCGCTTTGTTTGCAGGTAACTCCAGTTGTGACGATTCGGCCTCACGCTGATGGGCACCTGCTCGGTTACCGACAGGCCGTAGCCTCGGAGGCCGATGATCTTCTTCGGGTTATTGGTCATCAGCCGCATCGATTTGATACCGAGGTCGAGAAGCACCTGAACACCAATCCCGTAGTCGCGCAGGTCAGCCGGGAAGCCCAGCATCTCGTTGGCCTCCACGGTGTCCACACCCCTCTCCTGGAGCTGGTAGGCCCTGATCTTGTTCAGCAGGCCGATCCCTCGCCCCTCCTGCTTCATGTAGACCAGGACGCCGTTCCCCTCCGCATTGATGCGGCGCAGGGCGGTGCGCAGCTGCTGACCGCAATCGCAGCGCTGTGAGTGAAACACATCGCCGGTCAGGCACTCGGAATGCATGCGGACCAGCACATCTTCCCGGCCAGCGACATCACCCTTAATCAGCGCTACATGCTCGCGCCGATCGACGTCGTTCGTGTAGGCGATCACCGAGAATTCCCCGAACTCGGTCGGCAGTCTCGCCTCCGCCACGCGATGAACCAGCCGCTCCGTCTTCAAGCGATGGGCGATGATCTGAGCGACGGTCACGAACTTGAGGCCGTGGCGGCGGGCGAAGACCTCGAGCTGCGGCCGGCGCGCCATCGTGCCGTCCTCGTTCAGGATCTCGCAGATCACACCCGCTGGCGTCAGTCCCGCCATCCTCGCCAGATCGACGGAGGCCTCCGTCTGCCCGACACGCTGCAGCACGCCACCGGGCCTCGCCCGCAGCGGGAAGACATGACCGGGGCGCCGGAGGTCGTCGGGTCGACTGTTGGGATCGATCGCGACCCGGATCGTCTTGGCTCGGTCGGCCGCGCTGATGCCGGTTGTGACGCCATGCTTCGGATCGGCGTCAATGGAGACCATGAAGGCGGTACCGTGGGAATCGCTCGTGTGGTTACCCATCGCGGTGAGCACCAGCTGCTCGACGCGCTCTGGTGTCAGCGAGAGGCAGATGAGGCCACGTCCGTGCGTGGCCATGAAATTGATCACGTTGGGAGTGATCTTCTCAGCAGCGCAGACGAGATCTCCCTCGTTCTCACGATCCTCGTCGTCGGCCACGATGACCAGTTCGCCGCGTTGGATCGCCTCTATCGCCTCTTCGACCGAATCGAACGTTATCTCGCTCATTCTCTCATCGCTGTCAGCGCGACGGCAGCCATCAGGTGATTCCCCACTCTGAGAGCTTCTGCTCCAGGTCCGTCGTGCCCTCCTCCCTGTGCAGGCCCAGCGCCCGGGCAACGTACTTCCCGATCATGTCCGCCTCGAGATTGACCCGATCCCCGGGTGCCAGGCGCGAGAGGTTCGTGTGCTCATAAGTATAAGGTATCAGGGCGACTTCCGCAGTGCCGGCGTCCGGTAGGGCGTTGATGGTCAGCGAGACGCCGTCCAGCGCGATCGAGCCGTGGAGGATCGTGAACGGTCCCACCGTGTCAGGTAGGCTGAAACGCACCAGCCACATCTCGCCCTGTCGCTTCACCCAGGTCACAGTCCCCACACCGTCGACGTGGCCCTGAACGAAGTGGCCTCCGAAGCGGCCACCCGCGGCGATGGGCCGCTCCAGATTCACTTTCCGACCGCGGCGGAATTCGGCGAGCGTGGTCCGCGACAACGTCGTCGCGATCGCCTGAACCTTGAAGGCCCCGCGGCCAACCTGGACCACCGTCTGGCAGACCCCATCGACGTTGATGCTGTCAGCGATCCGGAGGTCCTCTAACACCTTGTCCGCGGCGATGACGATATCGCGACGCCCGCCCACATCGGTGGCCGAGTCGACGGTTCCAACTTCCTCAACGATTCCGCTGAACATCTGCAGCGCTCACGGTTCCGACGGGGCGCTGGCGGCGCCCCCAAGTCCAAGCTCTAACAGCGTGACCTCCCCGAACTCGACCCGCCGAATCGTCCGCCAGTCGCGCGCTCCGCGCCCGCGCCCGCCCTGAAAGGCGGGCACGCCCGGTTCCCCGAACAGCCGGGGCGCTATGAAGAGGTAGAGCCGGCCAACGTATCCGGCTGTCAGCAACGCCGACCCCAGCCTACCGCCGCCTTCACACAGCAGGGAGCGCACATTGCGGTCCCACAGTCGTGCAAGAACCTCGCCAAGATCGAGACCCGCGGAGCCCGGCCCGCGAGCGACCTGCACGACCTCAACACCCTGCCCTTGTAAGTGCGCCGCACGCTCGCCGTCGGCGCCGCGAGCGGCGAACACCCAGACCGGCTGCTCCCGGGCGCTCTGCACGAGCTTCGACTCGACGGGCAACCGAAGTGCGGTATCGAGGACCACACGCAGCGGCGGTACCCGCGCTGGACCCCACTCGCGCACCGTAAGCTGCGGGTCATCCGCCAGCGCGGTGCCAATCCCGACCATCACCGCGTCGTACCCTGCCCGCAGCCGATGAGCCTCTACGATCGCGGCCCCCTCGCTCACCTGCGTCCGGGTCCCCGGCGCCTCTGAGAGCCGGGCATCCAGAGAGACGGCGTACTTCAACGCCAGGAACGGTAGATTCGCGGAGAAAGCGTTCAGGTGCACGGCGTTGAGATCCCGGGCTTCCAACTCACAAACGCCCTCCTCCACCTCGATACCCTGCTCGTGCAGCCACTCAGCACCGCCCGCCGCCTCCGGGTTCGGGTCGCGGGCCGCGAAGACCACTCGCGCGATCCCCGCATCCGCTATCGCACGACTACACGGCCCCGTCTTACCCGTGTGGTGGCAGGGTTCCAGGTTCACGTAGAGCGTGGCGCCCTTGGCCACCCCTCCCGCTGCCCGCAGCGCCTCGATCTCCGCGTGTGGCTCGCCCCACTCAGCGTGGAACCCTTCAGCCACGACCACGCCGTCACGGACCACCAGCGCGCCCACCATGGGATTGGGTGCCACACGGCCCCAGCCGCGCTGGGCGAGCTGCAGGGCCCTCTGCATATGGTAGCGGTCTAGATCTCGGTTCACAGTGTGAGGCGTATCCCTAGTGCTCCAAAGAAGTTACCTGATTCAAGCTCATCCCCCCTCGAAGCGGGGAGTTTCTGTTCCTCCTGCAAGCCGATCTCGGCGACGATGTTCAGGAACAGCACGATATAGGACACGTCCAAGAAGGCGGACCAGCGCCCGCTCTCCAGCCCGATAGGCGCATCCTCGGAGACGACCTCGCTGACTTCGCCGGGGCCGGTGGCGAGTGCGAAATCGACGTCGCTCCAGTACTGGTCGTACCCCAGGGTCAGGGCGACCCCGAGGGCCACGAAGCTCTTACTGAGTCCGGCGCGAAAACTGGCGACACGCAAATCCGCACCGAACTGGGCGCGATCGCCCTCATCCAGATCGCCGAGCTGGGCGCGGCCGTGCCACTTGTAGAGCCCGGAGACGGAGATGCCGGGTGCGGTGAACGACTCGCGCAGCAGTCCCAGGCGGGCGCCCAATCCGAACCCGGACACATTCGCTTCG
>CANPVY010000048.1 GCA_947581845.1 uncultured bacterium
GTGGTGGTCACCGCGTCGCGTGAGCAGGAGAAGGCGCTCGAGTCCCCCGCATCGGTCTACACGGTACCCGCGGAGGAGGTCGAGCAGCGGCCGACGGCGACGACGGTCGATCACGTGCGTGGTCTACCGGGCGTCGACGTGGCGACGACGGGCATTCACCAGACCAACGTCGTCGCCCGCGGCTTTAACAACGTCTTCTCCGGCGCGCTATTCGTGCTAACCGACAACCGCTGGGCCTCGGTGCCTTCCCTCAGGTTCAACGCCTACAACTTGATCCCGACCACGAACGACGACGTCGACCGCATCGAGTTCGTGCTCGGCCCAGGCTCGGCCCTCTACGGCCCCAACGTGGATAAGGGCGTGATGCACATCATCACCCGCTCGCCGCTCGACTACCAGGGAACGACAGTGAGCGGCGTCTTCGGCGCGCGTGGTGGCAACGACGAGGGCGGCACCGAGCCCGTCTGGCAGGGGACGCTCCGCCACTCCGGTCTGTTCAACGAGGACCTCGGCTACAAGATCTCCGCGATGTACTTCCGCGGCACCGACTGGAAGTTCATCGACCCCGTGGAGGCACAGAACCGGGAGGTTGCGATCGCCGCCGGAGCCGATGACGATACCCTGCGCATTGGCAGGCGTGATTACCTGGCCGAACGGTTCACCGTGGACGCCCGCGTGGACTGGCGGCTCAACGAGCGGAGCTCCTTCATCTTCGCCGGCGGCGTCAGCGACATCCTCAACAGCATCGAGCTGACCGGGCTTGGGGCGGCACAGGCTACCAACTGGACGTATACCTACCTGCAGGGGCGTTTCCGCTCCGGCGACCTGTTCGCTCAGGCGTATATCAACTTCAGCAACGCCGGCGACAGCTACACGCTGCGGGACGGCAATCGGATTACGGACAACTCGTTCCTCTACGTCGGTCAAGTCCAGCATGCCACCGACCTGGGCGAGCGGCAGCGCTTCGTCTACGGGGCCGACCTCATCCGCACGGTACCACGTACGGATGAGACGATCCACGGCCAAAACGAGTATAGCGACAACATCACCGAAATCGGCGGCTACGTGCAGTCGGAGACCCGGCTCTCCCCGCAGTTCGATCTCGTGCTGGCTGGCCGGCTCGACCACCACAGCATGGTCGAGGACGTAGTCTTCTCCCCGCGCGCCGCCCTGGTCTTCAAGCCGACGCCGGAGCACAACCTGCGGTTCACCTATAACCGTGCCTTCAGCCAGCCAACGAGTGTGAATCTGAATCTGGATCTGTATTCCAGCCCCAGCCTCGGCCCCTTCGCCGATTTCGGCGTGCGTGCCATCGGCGTGCCCAGCGAGACCGGGCTCACCTTCCGGCGCGACTGCGACGGGCAGCTCTGCATGCACTCGCCCTTCGCCGCGGACCCAAGCGCGCCCCTGGCGCCGGACGTGACTCCCTTCTGGCAGAACGCGATCGACCAGGCGAAGGCCTACCTCCAGGCATCAGGCACCCCACTCGATCCCGCTGTCGAGGGTGTCCTGAGGATGCTCGATCCGTCGGGGCAGGTCGGTACAGTGCTGAAGAAGTTCGACGCCGAGGCAATGGAGTTCGGCAACATCATGCAGCTCGATGACCCGCAGGCCGTAGTCGATGTCGACCCTCTGCGGCCCAACATCACCACCACGTTCGAGCTGGGATACAAGGGCCTCATCGGCGACCGCCTGCTCCTGGGCGTGGACGCCTACTACCAACAGATCGAGGACTTCGTTGGACCGCTACGCTTCGAGACAGCGAACGCGTTCCTTGATCCGGGGGACCTGGCAAACTACCTCGCGGCTGTAGGGGTCCCGCCAGCACAGATTGCGAAACTGACCGCGCTGCTCAGCAACATGCCGCTGGGCACGATCACGCCCGAGCAGGTTCCGGCAGCACACGCGAGCGACCTTTATGTCACCTATCGAAACTTCGGCGAAGTCGAGCTGTGGGGCTTCGATCTGGGACTGACCTTCTTGCTTACGGACCAGTTCAGCCTCTCCGGGAGTTACTCGCTGGCCTGCGGCTGGCTGGACAGCGACCACAAGTGCGAGAACTTCTTCCCGAACCTGGACAACATCGGCGACATCGCGCTCAACTCCCCGAAGAACAAGGCGATGCTCTCCTTGCTCTACCGCAACCCGCGACTCGGCCTGGGCGCCGAGCTGCGAGGGCGTTACATGGACTCGTATGAAGTGACCACCGGCGTTTTCGAGGGCTATATTCCGTCGTTCACGCTCTTCGACGCGAACCTGTCGTACACCCTGCCCATCGTGACGGCGACGGAGCTGACACTCTCCGCCACCAACATCTTCGACAAGGAGCACCAGGAGATGCCGGGCGCACCGTACCTTGGGCGAGTGGTCATGCTGCGGCTCAGGCAGGCGTTCTGATACCCAGGGTGATGTTGTCTGACCGCAATTAGGAGGCACGTTTCGAAGGCTAGTACTTCAAGACCTTGAAGGAGGAGGCCGCGATGAAATGGACCCGCCTTGTACTACCTGTTCTACTGGTCGGAGCGCTCGCGGTGGCCTGTGGCGATGACGACACGACCGGCGTCACCATCGAAGACCTCGCGGGCACCTGGGACGCGACCAGTCTGGAGCTGACACCTGACGGCATCCCGGGCTTCCCCCCTATCGATCTCGTCCAGGACCTCGGCGGTACGATCACGCTCATCGTCAGCGTGAATGAGCGGTACATGTTCATCGCTGACGTGCCGCCGATGCCCGTCGACACGATTCAGGGAGACTTCGAGCTCGACGGCACCAGCTTCACCCTCACCAACGACGAGGACCCCCCAGGCGAGCCACCTTTGGACGGCACCTTCACGCTTTCAGGCGACAACTTGAGCATAACCGTGGAGCACGCCGAGATCGTCGACTTCAGCCAGCCGCCTGACGGAGATCCCGATCCGGCGCTGCTAGAAGGGGACTTCGTGAGGACGTGAGCGATATGTGAACTGGCCAAAGGAGGGCCGGTTGCCCCGAGTGGTGACCGGCCCTCTTTGTTGCTCGAAGGGCGACCAGCAAACCCAAGCGGCACTCAGCTATCCCGAGCCGCTGCGGCCCGTCGATTCCTGCGCCTCACAGACCGGGCGGTGGCTCGACCAGACGACCGCCCTGGCCGTATCGCGCTGACCCACGAGCTCATACCAGCTGCTCACGTCGCCGTACGCGCGCAGCAGCCATTCGTCGCCCGCATCGCCCACGAGATCCAGCGCATCGATCCAGTGTAGCGCGCGCTTCTGGCCCGGACCGTACCACTCGGCGTCGAAGTAGAGAGGGAAATAGCCGCGGGCCGGCACATAGTCGGCCACCACGAAGGCCATGCCCGCCGAGTCACGGGGCGAGCCCGGCCCCAGACTGTCAGCGACCATGAAGGTGGCGGCGAAGCCGCGCGGACCGGAGCCCACCTGCAGGGCCCGCAAGTCCGCTGGCCGGCCGAAGCGCCACCTGCCCGGGATCCCGTTGTCACGCACGCCGAAGCGCGCCAGCACCTGCGCCATCGCGGGCATGTCCGCACGGTAGACGGGTAGCTCGAGGCCCCCCTCGCCGCTGCGTGTGCCTGGCGGCCAGGCGTGGAACTCGCTCAGGGTGTCGGCTCCGGGTCGTAGCTCCACCTGGCCCTCCGCTCGCAGCTCGGGACAGAGGCCCGAGCCACGTAGAGCGGGCGCGCGGACATAGAACGTCCCCACCCGCGTGCGGCCGCGAAACAGGGTGTAGGCCTGGTCGGGTCGGTAATAGCGCGTCACGAACTCGGAGATGTACTCGGCGGCCTGTTCAGCGAGGCGCGGCCCCAACGGCTTGAGCTCCGCGTCCGCCAACTCGGCTACCGCCTCGATCGTCGCCCGGCCGGCAGCGTCCGTGCGTCGCACATGAAAGAGGAGCGGTCCGCTCGGCAACTCCAGTAGCGCCGGCTCGGCCAGGCTATCGGCGATGACCGCGCCACTGTCTTCTCTCGCGAATTCCGCTTCGCGTACCTCCACATCAATGCCGCCCCACTGCACCTCGCAAGCTGCGAGGAGCGGAACCAGCATGAGCCCCGCACGCACGCGTCCGCAGTATGCCGGCAAGCGCTGACCCTGTTGTACGCGGTTCGCCCGTTGCTTATTCATAGATCCATGCCCGTAAGGTCTCGCACGACTGGCGAAACTAGAGCGCAGAAGCGGAGCAATCAACTGGCAAGCGATACGCCGCTCTGGCGGCGGCTGCGTACGCTGGGCTCGGAATTGGGTGGCGATTGGCGCCCCATTCACACAGCCGGCCACCAGGTCGAGCCGCCGCTGGAGCCGACCGCCTTCGGCGAAGTCGAGATCGTGGAGGGTGATGGACGCCTGGACGTCCGCCACGTGGGCGCGATCGGGGAGGCGTCGCGCTTCGAGTTCTTTCTCGACGGGATCGAGCACACCCACATCTGCGGCTACGTAGGCATCGTGCCCATCGTGCACGGCTACGTCGCCGCCGTCATCCGCCAGCGCTCGGACAGGACGTTCGTGACCTGGGACGTGATCGAAAAAGAGGTGCTCGCCTTCCCGCATGAGCTGTTGCGGCCGGACCGCCTGCTTGAACTGGGCTTCCCGAGAGAGGCACTTATCGACAGCGAGGCCGACGCGGCCGGCCCTCACCCGATCAAGCTCGCTGAGGACGAGCGAGCAGCGGTCAAACTGCAGCGCGCGTTGATCGAACGGCGTCTGGCCCGCCGCTGGGCGGACGAGCGACCGGGCGAGGGCTGGCTGCTGGTGGATGGTCCACTCGCCATAGAGCCGGCTCTGCTCAAGTCGGGCCGTGCCGTTGGGCTGGTGAAGAGCCATCGCACGCAGTACCTCGCGCCGGCAGAGATGCGCGAGGTGCTCGAGATGGGAGGTGGTTACCGCTCCTCCGTGTTCAAGCCGGTGCGGCCCGAAGTGGGAGAGGTCTACAGCTGGTACCTGCGCCTGCGACCGCCCGGCGGCCACGACATCTACTGGGCACTGGCGCGTATCGAGGGTCGCGCCGAGGCCGAGACACTGGAGCTGGCGGACGAGGTGAGCCGCTGGCTCCTGGCGGAGACCACACCGCTCGCGCTTCCTGACCCGCGCTGGCACGTGCTACTCTACCCGATCCGCGACTGCGAGACTTACCTGCGGTCGCGAATGCCGACACTGGAGATCTCATGAGCGAGCCACGAACGCAGCGGCCAGCGGCGGACCGGAAGAAATACCGAAGGCGACCGCTGCCCCCATCGAAGCAGAAGAAGTCGCGCCTTCCCGATACGCTCACCCGCCCCCCGCAGAAGGTCCGGCCCAAGCGGCAGCACCATCCTCATCACAAGCCGACTCCGGACCGACGCGGGGCTTAGGGAGCAGCGGCATGCACACGTTATTCGTCAGCCACCCCGATTGCGCCACCCACGACACCGGACCCGGGCACCCCGAAAGCGCGCGCAGGCTACAGGCGCTCTCAGCCGCGCTGGACCAGGCACAGCCAGCACTCCAAGGACGTGTTACCCGAGTGGACGCACGCCACGCCAGCGAGGACGAACTGGAGCTCGTGCACTCGCGCGGTCATCTGGAGAAGGTCCAGGCAGCGGTTCGGGCCGCAGCGCACTCTCAGGGCCTGCTACACCTGGACCCCGATACCGTGGTCTCGCCCGGCTCTTGGCAAGCCGCACTTGCGGCATGCGGTACCGTGCTCACAGCCGTGGAGGCACTGCTCGACGGCTCGGCCCGAAACGCATTCTGCGCCGCACGTCCACCAGGCCACCACGCGACGCGGGACCGGGCCATGGGCTTCTGCCTCTTCAACAACGTGGCGGTCGCCGCGCGCCACGCACAGCAAAGGGGCTTACAGCGGGTGTTAATCGTCGACTGGGATGTGCACCACGGTAACGGCACCGAGGCGATCTTCTACGCGGACCCTGACGTCTACTACCTATCGATGCACCAATCCCCCCACTACCCCGGGACTGGACAGCGGGGCCGCCGCGGTCACGATCAGGGTGAAGGCAGGAACCTCAACCTTCCGGTCCCTCCCGGACTGCCTGCGGAACGCTACATTTCCCAGTTGCTCAGCGGGCTCGAGCTGGCGCTCTCCGATTTCGGTCCCGACATCGTCTTCGTCTCGTCGGGATTCGACGCGGCACTGGGCGACCCGCTCGCCGGCCTCACACTGACGCCGGCCGACTACCACCGCCTGACTCGACACGTCATGGAAGTCGCCGCCTCACAGTGTGAGAACCGCGTGGTCTCGGTGCTGGAGGGCGGTTATGCCCTGGAGCTGCTCAGCGGCTGCGCGCTGGCACACATCCGAGCGTTGGCGGACCTCGATCTCTGTTGACCCCCCTGTAGGCCCCGTCTATACTGTCGCTCATGCCTCTTGCCGACGATCGAGAGGCCGTACCCACGGCCGTCTCAGTGCGCAGCTCGGAACGCAGGCCGTCGATGATCGACCTGCTGCGGCTCAGCCGTTCCAAGGGCTTCACGCCCGGAGACCAGCCGCTGTACCGCCAGATCGCCAAGCTCGCCGGTCTCTCCTCGGACGATTCCGATGCCCTGAAGTCTCTGGTGGACGTGCCCTGCGGGCAGGGGGCCGTGGCGGAATTCTTCGCCCAGAGCTATCCCGTGGAGGTCGCAGGTGTGGACCCGGACCCGGAACTGATCGAGGTTGCCGAGCGGCGGGCTCGGGACACCGAGCTGACCACACAGCTACAGTTCCAGAGCGCCTCTGTAGACGATCTGCCCTTCCAGGACGAGGTCTTCGACCTGTCGATCGGTGAGCTCGGGTTGGCGTCCTCGACCGATCCGTTCCGAGCCGTCGCGGAGTTGTGCCGCGTCACACGACCTTCAGGAACCGTGGTGCTGATCGGTCTCATCTGGACCGGCCATGTGGACGACGAGCAGCGTCGCATACTGATCGAGCACATCGGCGCGCCGCCGCAGATGCTGGTGGAGTGGAAGCAGGCGCTCCGGGAAGCGAAAGTGGAAGACTTGCACGTCGAGGATTGGTCGGACCACGCCTTTCCGTTCCTCGTCCGTGGTCGCACTTTCACACATCTGGCAGAGCTATCCACCCTGGCCGACAAACTCTCGATCCTGCAGCGCGCCTGGCAGCGCTGGGGCCTGCGTGGGTTGCGTGGCGCCCTGAGCCGCGAGTACGAGATTCGTAAGCTGTTGGGGCCCGAACGCACGATCGGCGTCACGTTGATCACCGGCACCAAAGCAGGCGCGGTCAGGGCGGAAGCCCAGCGTAACGAATAGAGGGAACCGAGACCTATGGCCCACACTGCACAGCGAGCGCAGATCGAGCCGGAACGCCTGCAAGCGATTCAGTCCGGGTTGCGCCAGCGCGGCCTGGACGGCTGGCTGCTCTACGACTATCACGCCAGCAACCCGATCGCAGGCCGTATAGTGGGACTGCCGGACCCGCTG
>CANPVY010000049.1 GCA_947581845.1 uncultured bacterium
GCGCCGCTCGCCGTTGGGCAGCCGCAGCCCGAAGGACCGTGTGTATCCCTGGATGACCGGCTCGCCGAATTTGTTGCCGTAGTCCGACGCCCCGTTCGATGCCTCGATCTCGATCTGAAGCGGCGACGCCAGGTTGTTCGGGTATCTGAATCCCGGGTCTTCCCAGGGAAGCTCGTAGCCGGGGATGCGCAGGTTGCCCACGCAGTAGGCCGCCGTCCCGGCGACGACCAGCGAGCCGCGACCCGTGGCGTGGACATCGCGGATGCGACCGCCGGTGCCGGTCTCGGCGCCCGGGAACGGCGCCACACCGGACGGGAAGTTGTGGGTCTCGGCGGTGAAGATGATGTGGTAGTCGAGGTCCGCGGCCACGAACGGGCACGGCACGCCGGGCCGTGCGGGAACGATGGTCCGGATCGGGTAGCCGCGGATGCCGCTGGAGTTGTCCTTGAACGCGATGACGCTGTTGTTCGGGTTCGCCTCCAGCGGCTCTTTGATCAGCGCGATCAGGTGTTGGGGGATCTCCTCACCGTCGATGATCAGCTGCCCCTTGAAGAACCAGTGCCGGGAGTGCTCGCTGTTCGACTGGGCGATATCGAAGCACTCCACGTTGGTCGGGTCGCGACCGACTTTGTTGAGGAAGAGGTCGGTATAGTACTCCAGATCCCAAGCGTCGAAGGCGAGCCCCATCTCACGGTTGATCCGCTCGAGGGCCGCCCTGCCCTCATCCATCACCGGGACCTTCTCTACCGGCTCAGGCTCCACTCCCGTCTCGAAGCTCTGCAAAGGCTCGGGGTACGGGGTCTCCGTCATCCGGTCGTGGACCTCCGCCAGAAAAGCCCAAGCCTGATCCTCGCTCAGCTTCGAGACGCCCTTCAGCAGATAGCGGCGCGAACGCTCGATGCGCCGAATCTTCTTCAGACCACAGGCGTGGCAGATGGAAACCGCGTTCGTGGACCAGGCGGTGGAGAAGTTCAGCCGCGGGCCCACTTCCAGTAGAACGCCCTCAGAGCCCAGGAAGCTCTCTCGCCCGAAATGCTCCGGCTCGAAGGTCTCGGCCAGCAGCCAGGTCAGGGTCCGAGACTCGTCGGACCCGAGTTCACCGGCGGCGTCGACGTTGAAGCAGTATTCGGTCTCGAGGCTGTGAATGTCAGGTGAGATACGCTCCTGGGCCCGCTGCAGGAGCGCGCTCCGCGCCGCCAGCGACAGCCCCGGCGATCGGTACAGATGAAGCAGGCTCATGATTCCCTTGTAACAAGGTTGGCCGCGATGCGCTAGTGCACCGCGGCCATCGGAAAACCGTGAATCGGCTGATCCGGCCTATCGGACTAGACACTACTTCCAGCCGACCACCCCGACTCGCGCCAGATCGTCCAGATAGCGGGCAACCACCGCGATCGACGCCGGCCGGTACTCGGCGCTAATCGCATCGCGGATCTGCGTCACCGAGTACGTGCCATCGATGAAGTTCACCAACTCGAAGCACGCGTTGCCGCTCAGCGTGAACTCGCTCGATGAGTACCACACCGCGTCGGCCTCCGGCAGCTTGCTGGCCGGGAGTCCGAAGTCGAGCGGCCCACGGGTCAGCCGGATCGGGATCCGCGCATCCGCCGCTTCACCGCGCTCGGCCCGCTCCGCACCCAGCGCCCGGGCCTCACGCTCCAGGCTCGCGACGAGCGCCTCCTCCTGCTGGCGGACGCGATTCTGCACGGCCCGCACCGCCGCGCGCACCGCCGGCGTCCCGCTGAAGTGGAGTACGGAGCTCACCGTCTCACGCTCCCACTCCGCCGCATGCCCGACCGTGTTCAGCGCCTCGAACCAGGCCCGGTTCGGATTCTCTTCCGCGGCCGCGAGCAGCAGCCGGCGCGCCCGCCGTGCCGCCGCGCCCAGCCGCTCCGCACCGTTCGCACCGACCAGATAGACCAGATCCAGCGCTTCCGGCTCCGACAGGTCCGACAGGTACAGGAACGCGGTCGCAGCGATGAGCTCGGTTCGCTCCAGCTCGACCGGATCGACCTTGTCGGGCGTGTCTTCGGAAGTGTGGTGGGTGTAGTCGGAGTGCCCGATCATCATCCCGGGGATTTTCCGGTCGATGAACATCATGTGGTCGCTGCCACCGCTGTAGGGCCCGACGCGGTAGTTGAACACCGAGTGACTGCCACGCGGCGTGCGCACGTTCATGCGGTCCACCATCGCCGCCATGTTCGTTACGACGTCGTTGAGCACGGAGGGGATCGAGGCCGGTGTCCTGGTGATGTACATGCGCGAATGGAGAAGCTCGAGATGCTCACCCACCATGTCCAGGTTGATGCTCGCCAGATAGCTGCCGCCCAGCCTCGGGCCCACCATCTCGGTGTGCCTGTCGATGTAGGCCATCGTGCCGTGCCACTCCGGCACCCAGAGGAAGCGCAGCGAGCGCTGCGGCCGCGGCATGCGCCCCTCGTCGATCAGCTGCTTGAGCGTGCGCGCCATGTCCAGCATGGCGCCCGAGCCGCTGGCGTTATCGTTGGCCGACTCCTTGGGGTGGTCGAGGTGCCCGACGATCACCAGCTCCTCCTCCGGCCGCTCCGAGCCGCGGATATACGCCACCACGATGTCCATGAAGTAGGATTCCAGGCCGATCCCCCTCGCCTGGCCACGCAGCACCACGCGCCGTCCGGCCTCCAGCAACGATCGTAGTCGCTCACCCTGGCGGTTCGTGATGTTGAAGCCGAAGGTCACGTGCTCCAGCTCCTCGCTGCGCGGCCACATCCCGGTGTAGGCCAGCATGTCCGGGTGATCCATGGCGCGGTTGTCATCCAGATAGCAGACCACCGCCGCAGCGCCGTACTTGATCACTGCATGCCGATGCACCTCACCGCCGTACCCGGTGGCCAGCACGAACTTGTCCCGGACGTCCAGGCCCTCGTAGTCCGAATCGTGGGTGCCCGCACCCACCCAAACCAGCTCGGCCGTCACGTCGCCCGGGTTCGAGTAGGTGATCAAACTCATCGCCACTTCCGGATAGCCGACGATCCGCTCCTCGCTCGGCTCCAGCATGCGCAGCTCCGCCCACTCGATGTCCCAGCCCGACGGCGACTGCCAGGTCTGGTAGACGATCCGCCCGTCGGACGGATACGACTCGACCCAAGCCTCGTCCTCGCTGTAGCCGTAGGCCCGCAACTGCGCGAGCACGTACTCGCCCGCACGGCGGTAACCTCGTGAGCCCTGAACGCGATGATGCCGCGTTATCTGATACACGTGCTCCTTCGCGAGCTCTCCGCTCAACACCTCGTGCAACAGGTTGCGTCGACCCGCATCCAGCAACGGCGCATAGTCCTGCGCGCGAGCCGCTGACGCCGCCGTGGCAACACATAGCAAGACGAAGGCGATCTGCCTGGTCAAGTCTCACACTCCTGTGAATTCCGAGTTAGCCGCCGGATCAAATGAGCCACGAGCACGAATCCGCCGCCCATGCGTCAGCTGGTCACGCGAGCACACTGCGCAGAGTCCCCAACGCCTTATCCACCTCCGCCTTGCTGAAGACCAGAGGTGGCCTGAAACGCAACGAGCGCGGCCCGCACGGCAAGGTCGCCAGTCCCCTGTCCCAGCAACCCTGACGGAGTTCGTTACGATGTTCGCCGTCTGGTAGATCGAAGGCGAGCAGTAGCCCTCTACCACGGATGTTGCTGATTACCGCCGCGAACTCAGACTGCAG
>CANPVY010000050.1 GCA_947581845.1 uncultured bacterium
GTGCTGAGCCCGCATATCCTCGGCCCTCACACACTGGACGTCGCTGCACAGGGCGGCGAGCGCCTGCTCGACGCTATCCGGCTCGTCCGTGTGGACGTGGATCTTGGCCACGCGGGACGCCCGCGTGACGATCAGAGAGCCTCCCAGCCCTCGCACGGCTTGGACGAGCACTTCTCGTGCGGGCAGTGGGTCTCCCCGGACAACGAATTCAGAGCAGTAACGGAACGCCCGATCTGTGTCATCCGGGAACTGGGCGAGGGCTGCAGCGTCGGGTGTCTCCATCATGGCCGCCGACGGAGCCGTCGGCCTGGAACGCCCTTCGACCAGGCCGACTACCCCCTCCACGAAACGCACGAACCCCTTCGCTCCTGCATCGACGACGTTCGCCTCACGCAGAGCCGGCAGCAGCCTGGGTGTTCGCTCAAGCGAAGCGCGCGCCGCGCCCAACAATCGCTGGGCGAGTGCTCCAAGGTCGGGTGCGTGGTGCGCGAAGCGATGGATCTCCTCCGTGGATTCACGGATGACGGTCAGGATGGTGCCCTCGACGGGCCGGTCCACCGATTGGTAGATGGACTCGGAGGCCCGGCCCATAGCGACCGCAAGATCCTGCGGCCCGGCACGGTTCCGGCCGTCCAGGCCGTCCGCGAAACCCAGGAAGTAGTGCGACAGCATCATCCCTGAGTTCCCGCGCGCACCCAAGACGCCGGCCTCCGCGAGCCGCGAGGCCATGCGGGCGACGGACGTGTCCGTCACACCCTTCACCGCTTCAGCCATCGCGCGAAGCGTTAGGGCCAGGTTCGTTCCCGTGTCGCCGTCGGGTATCGGGAATACGTTGATGCGATCAAGCTCGGCCCGGTGGGTGAAGACATGCTCTGTCCCCGCCAGAAACAGGCGCTTGAGCCGAGGCCCGTCGCAGTACGCGATACCCAGGTCTTAATCCTCCTCTCTCTTCACGACCCAGACCTTGACAGAAGCTTCAACCTCCGGGTACAGCCGGATCGGCACGGAATAGACTCCGAGCGCCTTGATCGGCTCCTTCATGACGACGTGCCGCCCATGCACATCGTGGCCCTGCTCGCTCAGCTGCGCCGCGATGTCCCGCGGCCCCACCGAACCGTAGAGCTTGCCTTCCTCACCGGCCAGCATCGAGAACGTAATCGATGCCCCTTCCAGCCGCTCGGCCAGCCCGCGAGCCCTATCTCGGTCTCGCTCCTCCGCCAAGAGTGCAGCCGTCCGCTCCTGCGCGAGGCGCCGCCGGTTCTGTTCCGTCGCGGCGTAGGCGAGTCCTTGCGGCAGCAGGTAGTTGCGCGCGTAGCCCGATTTCACGCTGACAACGTCGCCGACATCGCCAAGATCCTCGACCCTTCTTCTGAGAATGACCTCTAAGTGCTTACCCACGCTTACGCTCCACTTCTTCCTGAGATTCCTAGCCCGACGGGCCGCGCCCGGCACTGCGCGCCTTGATGCGGCCGCGGACGTTCAGCCACGTGTCACTCAAGCCGACGAGCAGCGCCGTTCCCAAGAACAAAGCGAGGATCGGGTAGATGAGCACCGCCAGCACGGCACCCACCACACCCGTCAGCGCCGAGATCCCGCCGGCCAACGTCAGGAGCACAGCCACACCCCTCACCACGTACAGGGTGCCCATGAAGAAGACGGCGTTGCCGCCGATGCGCTCCGCGACCTCACCCATCGGTGCCACGACCAGGGCCAGACCGAGCAGCCAGACCCAGACGAGGTGGTCGTTGAAGCTGAACCCTCGTAGGCCCCCAACCCTTCGACCCACGTCGCCCGCCAGCCTCCCCCGCAGAGTCGCCGCCACGCCGAGAGCGCCAAGTGAGCTCACACCGAGCAAAGCCGGGAAGAGCGCCGCCTGTAGGCCTGCGACTCGACCCACCAGCGCCCGCACCGATTCCTCGGCCGCACCGCCCAGCAGTTCCGTCGCAGCGCTCGCTGCCTGGCTGGCCCGGCCCGCCATGGAGGCGTCGAGCTCGCGCCATGCTCCCGGACTCACTAGAAAGACCAGCGACAACCCCGTCACGGCAAGACCGAGCGAGGTCAGCGCCCGCGCTGAGAAACTCCAGGTTGGGCACGCAGCCGCGCTCAGCACGTAAATCCCGGCCAGGATCAGCGGCCAGCCGCGCTCGAACCACCAGAGACCCGAACGGTCACCCATAAGCGCCACGGCCACGACCGCGCCGACAATGACGGCCGACCACGGACCGCGCGGCCCGACTGCCACCAGCAGAAGCGCCAAAGGGATTCCGATCAAGACAAGCGGCTGGGTCACGGCGAAGACCAGGGTCACCGCACCGAAGCCGACGATTCGTCCCAACTCGCCGCGCGGAGCCGTCATGGACCCACTATCGTCGGTAGTCTTCCACGTAGGGAAGCAACGCCAGAAAGCGGCTCCGCTTGATCGCCTGCGTCAACTGCCGCTGGTGCGGCGCACACGTGCCTGTTATGCGGCTCGGTACGATCTTCCCACGCTCCGTCACGAAGCGCGAGAGCAGCTGCTCGTCCTTGTAGTCGACCACCGTGACCTTGTTCTCACAGAGGTAGCACGGCTTTCGTCTTCTCCGCATCATCTACCGCCTTGGTGTCTCAGAGTCGTTTCCTGTGACCACCTACGAGGCAGGCGGCTAACTCGCCTTAATCTTCCTCGTCCTCGTCCAGCTCCTCTTCGTCATCCGCCGAGCGGAAGTCCGACCTGGCCTCAACCGCCGACCTCGGCGTCGGGAGCTCACCCTCAGAGAGAACCACCAGGTGTCGCAGTACGGCCTCGTCCAGCTTGATCGCCCTCTCGAACTCTGGCAGGTGCTCCGGTGCGGTCCGAAACTGAACGACCACGTAGTAACCGTTGTCGTGCTTGCGGATGGGATAGGCGAGCTGTCGCTTCCCCCAGTGCTCCAGGGCGATGATCTCGCCCTTGCCGTCTCCGGCGACCAGCTGGTTGAACCGCTCCAGCTTCTGATCGATGACCGAGCGATCGACGGCGGAATCGAAGATGTAGACGATCTCGTAATCGCGCATTCGTCACCTCCCTGTGGTCTGAGCTCGGAGGCCCGAACTCGGTTTGGCCCCGCCCGGTGACCTGGACGGAGCAGGTACGTTGTCGTGGCAGGCTGGAACCTGAACGCGCAAAAAACTACCCGAACAGAGGTCGAATCTCAAGCTCCCCCGGCGGAGAGCTCAAGTATGGGCCCGGAACAGCAGGATATCACCGTCCTCCACGACATGCGCCCGACCTTCCGCCCGGACGAGTCCCTGGTCGCGAGCAGCCTTCAGCGATCCCACCCGGTCGAAGTCGCTGTAGTTCACCGTCTCGGCACGAATGAAGCCCGTCTCGAAGTCGGAGTGCACGACCCCGGCCGCCTGAGGCGCGAGCGTCCCGCCCGGGATCGTCCAAGCCCGCACCTCCTTCTCGTTGAAGGTGAAGAAAGTGATCAAGCCCAGGGTTCTGTACGTGGCCTGAATCAGCCGCTGGATGCCCGGTTGCTCGAGGCCCACAGCCTGCAGGTACTCGCTGCGCTCCTCCGACTCCAGCTCCAGCAGCTCCGCTTCCAACCGGCAGCAGAGGACAAGAACCTGCTCGGCGCCGACGGCGGCGGCGAGTGCCGCCGCCGACTCGTCCTGGCGGGACAAGCTGGACTCGGCGACGTTGGCCACGTAGAGGATAGCTTTCCGCGTCAGCAGGAAGAGCGACGCGAGGATCTCTTCCTCCCCCTCGCCGCACTCGAAGTCGCGACCCGGGCGGCCTGCGTTCAGCCAACCTCGCAGTCTGCTCAGGACCTCTACCTCGCGTTGCGCGTCGCGATCACCGCTGCGTGCCGCCCGCTGCACTCGGTCGAACCGCTTGTCCACAGTCTCGAGGTCGGCCAGCAGCAGCTCGGTCTCCACCGTAGCGACGTCTCGCACAGGATCCACTGAGCCCGCCGGGTGAGCGACATTCGGGTCGTCGAAGCAGCGGACCACGTGGATCAGCGCCTCCACCTCACGGATGTGAGCGAGGAAGCGATTGCCGAGTCCCTCCCCACGGTGCGCACCCTCCACCAGGCCGGCGATGTCCACGAACTCGACGACGGCGGGTACCTTGCGAGGCGGCTGAATAATCTCGAACAGGCGATCCAGCCGGGGGTCGGGGACCTCGACCACACCGAGGTTCGGATCGATGGTCGTGAACGGGTAGACTTCAGCCGGTACACCCGCTGCGGTGAGCGCGTTGAACAGCGTCGACTTGCCGGCGTTAGGCAAACCCACAATGCCGGCTTTCAGCATGCGGCTCATCGGGAAGCGACCCTCTTTAGCCCCGTGACGGTGAAGCTCCGGAGGCACCGGTGACCCCCAGAGCTAGACCAATCTAGCCGCGTCGGAACTGGTCAGGCCAGACGGGCGAAGAACGGCGCCAGCACGAGGCTAACCACGCTCATCAGCTTGATGAGGATGTTCATGGACGGGCCCGACGTGTCCTTGAACGGATCGCCCACCGTGTCGCCCACCACCGCGGCCTTGTGCGGCTCTGAGCCCTTGCCACCGTAGGCGCCAGCCTCGATGTACTTCTTCGCGTTGTCCCAGGCGCCGCCGGCGTTCGCCATGTAAAGGGCAAGCAGCACACCGGCCAGCGTGGCACCCGCCAGCAACCCACCCAGCGCCTCCACACCCAATAGCGTGCCAACCAGGACCGGCGCGATCACTGCCAGCATGCCGGGCAGGATCATCTCACGCAGCGCCGCCCGCGTTGATATGTCGACGCAGCGTGCGCTGTCAGGTTTCGCCTTGCCTTCCATCAGGCCTGCGATCTCCTTGAACTGCCGTCGGACCTCGTGCACCATGCCTGAAGCCGCCCGCCCGACGGCGGTCATCGTCAGCGCGGCGATCACGAAGGGCAGCGTGCCGCCGATCAGCACGCCGATCACAACCATTGGGCTGACCAGATTGATCCCGGTCTCCTGAAGGCCGACGGCCGAGGAGTAGGCGCTGAAGAGGGCCAACGCAGTGAGTGCGGCCGAGCCGATGGCGAAGCCCTTGCCGATGGCGGCGGTCGTGTTGCCGATCGCATCGAGGCTGTCCGTGATGCTGCGGACGCCCGGGCCCAGACCGCTCATCTCGCTGATACCACCCGCGTTGTCAGCGACCGGTCCATAGGCATCGACGGACATGGTCACACCCACGGTCGCCAGCATCCCAACGGCAGCGACCCCGATGCCGTAAAGACCTGAGAACTTGTGGGCCAGCCAGATCGCGGCACAGATGAGCAAGACCGGCAGTGCCGTGGAGATCATCCCCACGGCCTGACCGGCAATGATGTTCGTCGCCGCGCCGGTCTGCGATGCCTCGGCGATCCTCCGTATCGGTCGCGCCGCTGTGTAGTATTCGGTAGAGAGGCCGATGAAGATACCGGCCAGCGACCCACCGAACATCGCCCAGAAAGGGCCGAGCGCACCGTAGCTGCCGTTTCCCTCGAAGACGTCGAGTTGCAGAGTGACCCAGGCGGCAACAGCCCAGAACAGGACAGCTGCGATGTAGGTGCTATTACGCAGAGCTGCGGCCGGGTCGGCACGCTCCATCAACTTCATCGAGAAGATCCCGGCGAAGCTGGCGAGCAGGCCGATCATCACGTAGAGGATGGGCAGGGCCACCGCTTCCAAGCGCTGCGCCGTTACGATCTGTACGGAAGTCGCGCCGATAGCGATGGTGGCAATCACAGAACCCACGTACGACTCGAAGATGTCAGCGCCCATTCCGGCCACGTCACCGACGTTGTCGCCCACATTGTCGGCGATCGTCGCCGGGTTGCGCGGGTCATCTTCCGGGATCCCGGCCTCGACCTTCCCGACCAGGTCCGCTCCCACGTCGGCCGCCTTCGTGTAGATGCCGCCACCGACACGCGCGAACAGAGCGATCGAACTCGCACCCATAGCGAAGCCGGCTATGATCTCGCTGAACGTCTTGAAGGCCGAATCGTCGCCGAGGCCGCCCGCATAGATGGCGAACACGAGCCCGATGCCCAGCAGTCCGAGGCTGGCCACGGACAGGCCCATCACAGCGCCACCGTTAAAGGCGATGCGAAGCGCTTTCCCCTGCCCGGTCTCGCGCGCTGCCTCCGAGGTCCGCACGTTGGCAATGGTCGCCGCGTTCATGCCGAAGAGACCAGCCAGCAGCGAACAGAGCGCGCCGCCAACGTAGGCCAGCGAGGTGGGCAGCGAGCGCAACGCCAGATACAGCAAGCACGCCACGACGACGATGAACGGTATGAGCACGGAGTACTCACGCCTGAGAAAGGCCCTGGACCCCTCCTGGATCTGTTGCGCCAGGCCGGCCATCAGCTCCGTGCCTGTCGGCTGCCGTCGCAGGTACAAATAGATGAGCAGCGCTACCACCAGGCCCAACAAACCGGTGGGCGCCGCATAGGTCACCGCAATGCCTGTCACTGACCCTCCTCGGTCTGCAACACCCTATTCTTCGCGACCCAACGGGGCGTTGTAGCGGTTCATCGCCATCTCGATGCCCTCACGCGCCCAGACTTCCACACCTTCCGCAAGACATGGGAGCACATCCAAGACGGCATCCTCGTCCGCTGGATCCTCAAACTCCGACAAGACCCAATCGGTTTGTGCGACGCCGGGTGGAGCCCCGCCCACTCCGATGCGAAGCCGCGAGTACTCACGCGTCCCGAGGGCGTCCTCAACCGACTGCAGACCGTTGTGGTTGCCGGCCGAGCCGCGCGCACGGAAGCGGGGACGGCCCGGATCCAGCGCGACGTCATCCACGACGATCAGCAGATCGCGCTGAAGGTCCAGCGGGGTGGAATCGAGCAGCGCCCGCACCGCTATCCCACTGCGATTCATGAAGACCAGCGGCTTGATCAGCCAGATGTGACCCACCCCGGACAGCTCGGCCGCCGAGCGGAGCCAGAGATCCTCTTCTTGGAACGGAGTTGCGGACCAGCGTCGCTTGAGCAGATCGAGAAGCCACCAGCCGACGTTGTGGCGTGTGGCCTCGTACCGGGCCCCCGGGTTGCCCAGTCCGACTACGGCTTTCAGGGCTACTGCTCCTCTTCCTCGGCCTCCTCCTCAGCAGCCTTGCCGCGACCGATAACCTCCGGCTCAGCCTCCTCTTCCT
>CANPVY010000051.1 GCA_947581845.1 uncultured bacterium
GCGCTGCGTGTTGAAGAAGGATGCGTTCAGCGCGGCAGCCGAGCGCATGACGGCGGCGTAACCCGGCGCCTGCCCATAGAACATGGGTAGGATCACCCGCTCTAGCTTGTCATAGAGAGCCATGACCTCGGCGGACTCGTCGTCGGGCGCCGTGTGGCCGTGAGGTATCGACCAGCCGGTGACCCCCTCGATGTGGCCCTCGATCCACCAGCCATCGAGTACGCTCAGCGACGGTACGCCGTTGCAGGCCGCCTTCATGCCGCTGGTCCCCGATGCCTCACGCGGCCTTCTGGGTGTGTTCAGCCAGAGGTCGGCGCCGGCGACCAGATACTTGGCCAACGCCACATCGTAGTCCGCTAAGTAGACTATCCGGAGATCCGTCTTCAGCTCTTTCGAGGCGGCGAAGATTCGCTGGATCATCGCTTTGCCGTCACCGTCGCGGGGGTGCGCCTTGCCGGCATAGATGACCTGTAGCGGACCGACGCGCCGGACGATGTCCTTCAAGCGCGTCGGATTGGTCAGCAGCAGGTCATGTCGCTTGTAGGGTGTCGCGCGCCGAGCGAAGCCGATGGTGAAAATGTCCTCGCGGAGGCGCACGCCGCTTCGTGCCTCCACCTGCTCGAGCAAAAGCCGTTTCGCCTGGAGGTGCGCCTGCTGGACCTCATGCAGCGGGATGTTGATGGCGTAGCGCAGGTAGCGGTTGTCGTGGCGCCAACCGGGCATGTAGCGATCGTATAGTGCGGCGAACGGTGCTGACGTCCAGGTCGCGGCGTGGACACCGTTGGTGATGGCCTGCACCGGGTAACCAGGGAACATGCCCAACGAGACCTCGCCGTGCCGCATCGAGACACCATTGATGTAGTGCGAGAGGCGGAGCCCGAGGTAGGTCATGTTCAGGGTGCCGTTCAGAAAGCAACCGCTGGCATCCAGGACGGCGACGCGCTCCGGGCCCAGGACTTGGGCCACCAGGTCTCGCGGGTACTGGTCGTGACCGGCCGGTACGGGCGTGTGCGTTGTGAACACGCACTGCCGGCGGACAGCTTCGATGTCGGCGTGGTTGATCTCGTCTCGTCCGTCGCGCGCGGGCCGCTCCTCGAGCAGCGCGAGCGTGAGGAGGGCGGAGTGCCCTTCGTTCATATGGTAGACGACCCGCGTGTCGTAGCCGAGTGCGTGTAACACAGCCACACCGCCGAGCCCGAGGATCGCCTCCTGGCAGAGGCGATAGCGTTCGTCGCCGCCGTAGAGGTAGTCGGTGAGTGCCTGGTCTCTTGGGTCGTTCTCAGGGAGAGCCGTGTCGAGGAAGATGACGGGTAGCGAACTACCGTTGACACTGCTGACCTGAAAGCGCCAGGGCCGGACCACCACCTGACGTCCCTCGATCTCGACAGAGACGGTCTGGGGTAGAGGCTCGAGTACCTCCGCAGGCGACCAGCTCTGCGGGCTTTCGGTCTGATTACCCGTGGCGTCTAGATCCTGGTCGAAGTAGCCCTTGCGGTGCAGCAGCGTGACGCCGGCCATCGGTACACCGAGGTCGGCGGCGGAGCGGAGGATATCTCCGGCCAGCACGCCGAGCCCTCCCGCGTAGGTGGGCATCTGCGAGTCAAGGGCGAACTCCATTGAGAAATAGGCCACGCCCGGCCGAAACGACGACACGTTCGCTTGCATACGCTTGCGTGCCTCAGGCTCTAGAACCTGCTGTGGCGTTGGCTCCCCCCGACGGCTCAGGTTGACCGGCTCAGAAGAGATCGACATAGACTGGTCGGAAAATCGGTGTTGTCAAGGACCAGGCGGCGCCGGGCAGCCGCGGCGCTGGCAAGCGGTACAGGCCACGCGCATTGCGTGCTTCGCCGCCTGAGCTCAGCAAGCATGAAGCAGCAGTGCGACGGGGAACCTCTCCAGCGCATCGGCCAGAGCGAGCTGCCGCCGCCCGGCTCGCCGAAGCGTTTGCAGGGTTTCGCCGGTCAGCGCGTTAGACCAGGGGCCGGTAGCCAAGCCCTCGGGCAGGCTGAGCGTTGTGTTGGACCAGAGCTGCCGGCCGATCGGCGGGATTAGGGGGTCGCTGCACAGCGAAGCGAACCGACGCGCGACCAGGGTGAGCGCCACCTGCGGCCCACGGCGCCGGGCGAAGGCGAGGACATGTGCGGCAGCAGGCCCGTTCGCCGCCAGCGGCTCGTAGTCGCCCTGCAAGAACAGGTCGGGCTGAGCCCGGCGGGCCTGCAGTGCCCGGGAGATGATGTGCAGCTTGATGCGACCGTCCTCCGGGTGGCTGACCAGCTCACTCAGGAAGCGGTGGCGCTCCGCGTCGTGAGCCCGTTCCCAGGCTTCGCATACGGTGGCCAGCAGCTGGCGCCGTCGCTGGAAATCGACGGGGCGGCGGTTGTCGGGGTCCACGAGGCTGAAGTTCCAGAGCTCATCGCCCTGATAGATGTCCGGGACGCCCGGTGCCGTGAGCTGCACCAGGGTCCGCGCCAGGGCGTTCCAGAGTCCAGGCCGCGCGATGCGCTGGACGAAGCTGTCTACGTCGGCCAGGAAGCGCGCGCTCGCCTCGGGCGAGAGCAACGCCCGCACGAAGTCACGTAGCGCTGTCTCGAAGGCGGGAACCGGATCGATCCAGCTCGTGTGTCGCTTCGCCTCGCGCGCGGCCTTCTCCATGAAGGCCTCGATGCGCTCGCGGAACGCCTCAGCGGTAGCGAGCCCTAGCGCTGGCCGCTCTCCGGCCGGGCCCGCTGGGTCCGTGAGCGGCCAGATGCCGACGAGGGTCTGGTAGAGCAGGTACTCGCTGTTGCGATCGGGCGCGTATCGCCAGCGGATTCGGGTCCGATGCCGTTGGTTCCAGCGGTGCCAGCGCCGGACGCGATCACGCCATTCGCCCGCGAGCTCGGAAAGAACGTCGAGACGCGCCCGCACATCGGCGCTCCGCTTGGTGTCGTGGGTGCTGGTGCAGAGCATGCCGAGTGGCCACTGACGGGCCCGCCGCTGATTCGCCTCGTGCAAAACGGAATCGGCGTCTGCAAGCGGCGCGTCCGGTTCGCCGCCCACTTCGTTGCGCGAGACGAGCGGCACGTAGACATAGAAGGCCGTGTCTTCGACCCCTTTGGCGGCGACGGCCACACCCGTCTGCTGGAATCGCTGCACGAACGCGATTCGCTCCGCCAGTTCGGCTGGCGGGAGTCGCTCGCGGTTCTCGAGAAGGAGTACTTCAGCCAGCAGTTGCAGGGCCGCGGTTTCAGCGCGGCCGCGTGCCCTTGCCTCGGCCAGAGCCTGCTCGAGGGTGGCCCGATCGGCGGGGCGGTAGCGAACGCGGCCGCGATCCACGTAAGTGCGGTAGACGGGCAGGCAGACGATCGTCTCACTGATCGCTTCTGCGAGCCTTGTCCGATCGAGCGCCGCGTGCCGCGGGTCAGCAGCGGCAATACGCTCCAGCCGGCGGCTCAGCTGCCGCAGCTCGGCGGCGAGACCCCGATCCAGCACCATGCGCTTGCTGCGGCGCACGACTTCGCGGAATCGGGAGTCGCGACCGGCGAAGTCACGGTAGCATTTCTGCAGCGCCCGGTAGCCGTGCGGGTCGAGGAAGACGTCCTCGAGTTCGGCGAGGAAGTCGTAGCCCGTGGTCCCGGCCACCGGCCAGTCGTCGGGCAGCCGCTCGTCGCGTGCCAGGATCTTCTCGACGAACGTCGGGAAGCTGCTGGGCTCGCCCTCGCTCGGCAGCGCCCGCGCAACGGCGTCTCTCAGTCTCTCCAGGTATCCGCGAGGGTCGAGGAGGCCGTCGATATGGTCCACCCGTAGCCCATCCACTAAACCCTCCCGGATCCACTCGAGGATGCGGGCGTGCGTCGCGCTGAAGACGGCGGGGTCCTCCATGCGGAGCGCGATCAGGTGGCTGATCGTGAAGAAGCGT
>CANPVY010000052.1 GCA_947581845.1 uncultured bacterium
CCGCCGACAGCGCGGCAGCACTCGAGACGGCGCGCCGTCTCCGTGGGGAGATACTCGCGGGCGCAGATTTCGCCGAGCAGGCCAGAATGCACAGTGGCGACCCGGCTTCCGCCGGGCAGGGCGGTGATCTCGGCTGGTTCGAGCGCGGCGACATGGCAGCGGAGCTCGAGCGAGTCGCCTTCGAGCTGGCGCCAGGCGAGATCTCCGAGCCCGTGTTGACGCCATACGGCTACCACATCATCAGGGTCAGCGAGAAAGAGGCTGATCGGGTGCGGGCATCGCACATCCTGATTCCCATCCGCTTGCGTGGCGACGCCGAGGACCAGCTGCTTGCCTCCGTCGACCGCCTGGAACGGATCGCACTGACCAGCGGGCTGGAGGTCGCCATCGATTCTGTGGGCGTTCCGAGTCGCCGCATCACCCTCAGCGAGGGCAGCGATTTCGTGCCAGGGTTGGGGCTGTTCCCGCCCGTCTTCGAATGGGCGTTTCACGACTCTACGACCGCTGGTGAGCTGAGCCGAGTCTACGAAACCGACCGAGGGTTCCACGTCTTCGAGCTGGTGGGCCGCGCACCGGAGGGCTATCTGCCGTTCGAGGACGCTGAGCCCGCCGTGCGCCGCCGGCTGCTACTCGAGCGGAAGAAAGAGACGGCCAGCTGGCTCGCCGCTCAGATCGGTGCTGAACTCCAACAGGGTGAGCCTTTCGAGGAGGTGCTCGAAGCCCACGACCTGACGATCCAGAGTAGTCCGCTCTTCACGCGGTTTGATTTCGTGCCCGGGCTGGGCCAGGGCAACGCGGTGATCGGTACGGCGTTCGGGCTCGAGTTGAACGAGATCGCCGGACCTGTCGGGGCCGATGACCGTTTCTATTTCCTCCAGGTCCAGGAGCGCGTTCAAGCGGACCGCGAGGAGTATGAGCTCATCAAGGAAAGCCTGAGGGCGCAGCTAACATTACAGCGTCAGCGGACGGCGCTAGATGAGTGGCTGGTGGACCTTTGGGAAGAGGCGAACATCGAGGACTGGCGCCAAGAGCTCTTCACACCGCGGTCTTGATTGGTGCTGAAACGACCCTAGAGCATCATCCTGGCCACGTAGGCCACCAGGAGCACGCCGGCGACGCTGAAGAGGTTCAGCTTCAGCACGATCGGCCCCAGGGTGAACGCGAGGATCAACAGGTCCATGCTCAGCGGACCGATGCTGGCCGAGATGGTTGTCGTGAAGAACTCGCGAAACGGCCCTTCCGGCAGGAACCAAACGGACAGCTTCGTCAGAATAGCGCCTAACAGGAAGCCCAGCACCAAGATTGTCACCACCCGCCACGGTGAGCGGTAGGTTGGCCGGACCAGCAAACCGTCGCCTCGCGTCACTGTCGCCGCTCGATTACGTAGGTTACAGCCTCGGCCAGCGCCGTTGCGCTGGGGCTTTCCGGCACTCCTGCGATAGCAGATAGCGCCTGCTCGGCGAATTCCCGGGCTTTGGCTCGGGCAACCTTGATACCGCCCCGGGCTGTCGTCGCCTTGACCACACGCAGAATCAGCTCGTCATCGGGCTCGGGATCTGCGAACAGCGCGTTCACGGCGAGTCGTTCCTCGCGGCCGAACTCGCGCAGTGCTGCGATCAGCGGGAGCGTCACTTTATGCTCGCGGAGGTCGTGCCCCGACGGCTTGCCGGTGGCGTCCTCGGTTCCCGTGTAGTCGAGGATGTCGTCGACGACCTGAAAGGCCATCCCCAGGGCGTACCCGTAAGCCTTCAGCCTATCGCGATACTCGGGTTCCCCGACCAGCGCGCCCAATTCACAGGCCGCCGACATCAGCGAGGCCGTCTTCGCGCTGATAAGTCGATAGTAGTCATCCTCGGTGAAATCGAGGGAATCGTGCATGGCCAGCTGCCGCATCTCGCCGATGGTCATGGTGTTTGCCGCTTCAGCCAGCACGCCGATCACGTCCACCCTCTGCAGTTGCGCCATCTCCATGATGGAGCGGGAGTACAGGTAGTCACCCATAATGATGGCAACCTGGTGGCCCCATACGGAGTTGATGGTCGGCATGCCACGTCGCAGCACTGAGTGGTCCACCGCGTCATCATGGACGAGCGTGGCGAGATGCACGGCCTCGACGACTGCGGCCAACAAGACGGCCTCGCGGCTCGGCTTGCCACCGATCTCGTTGCTGAGCAGCAGCAGGGTGGGGCGAAAGAGTTTGCCGCGCTTAAGCAGGAGGTAGTCATTCACCTCATCGATGAGCTCGAACTCGTCGACCACGAGCTGGGGCAGCAGCTTGTCCAGCTCATCCAGCCGAGCCCGTATCGGCTCCTGAATCCGGGTCAGTTCGGGTACCGCAGTCCGCAACATATACGGATAGTCGGTGGGTAGTCAGGAACGTTCTGGCGCTGAAAGGCGCAACCGAACGGACACTTTAGCTCGAGTCGAGCAGATTTGTCAAAGGCTGGGGTCAATGCCTGAGGGCTGCCACGCGCCGGGCCACGTCTCTGAAGTTCACATCACAGCCGACGACCCGCTCGTACCATTCCAAGGCACCAGTGTTCTCGCCGAGTGCCTCGTAGGCACGGCCCATGGCGTAGAAGATGCCAATCAGATCTTCGTCTCTATAGTCCTCGACCTGCAGCGCACGGCCCAGCACTTTCAGGGCTATGCGCTCCTCACCCTTCTCGGAGAAGCAAGCGCCGAGCATCTCGATGGCACGGAGCCGATACTCGGTACCGCGGGCCGCGATCTGGAACTCCGCGATCGCTTCGTCGATCAAGCCCATCTCCTTGTAAGCGACGCCGAGGTCGTAGTGACTTGCCGCGTCCTCTTCCTCGATCGCCTCGGAAACCATCGACTTGAACTGGTCAAGCAGCGCGGAGAAGTTGACATCCGCCTCGCTCTTCGGATCCGTCGCCGGCACCCTGAACCGCGTGGTCCTGCGTTTCCTCGCATCCGGTTCGATGATCAACGAACCCAGATCAACGTAGCCTTCAGCGGCCGTTGCAGCTGCCGCCCTCGCTGACGCCTCTGCCGCCGGTTCCACAGCCGCCGCCTCCTTGCCGAACATCTCGAGCGCGGCCGCAGCTCGCCGGTTGGCGGGATCCAGCTCGAGAACGCGAGCGTAGACCGCACGAGCCTTGTTGCTGGCGTCAGAGCGATCCAGGCAATCCGCGAGCCCCAAGTAGGCCTCGATCAAGGCTCCGCGATCACCCGCCCTGAACGCCAGCTCTACACGCTTCTGGTACGCCAACATGTTGTTGACATCCAGCCGCAAGAGCTCGTCGATCACCCGCTCCGCTTCCCGGTATTGCCCCTGCCGCTCGAAGGTGTCCAATGCCTGACTCAGGCAATGCGTGGCCTTGTCATCATTACCAGTCCCCAGCAGAGCTTCAGCCAGCTCGACCAAGAGCTCCGGCCGCTGACCCTCAGCCCGTAGCCGTGACTCCAGTTCGACGACTCGATGTGCCGGAGTGACGACCGCTTCCGCGGCGAGCGGTTCCTCAGCAGGCTCGTCGAGCGCCGTGGCCGCGTAGCCGGGCTCGTCCCCCTTGCCGACTCCGGCCTCCTCTGAAGCGTCGCCCACGACATTCAGTGTGCCCTCAAGCTCCTCGGCGGTCACGCCCTCCAGCGTTTCCTCGTCCAGCTCGTCCGCCATCAGCGAGGTTGGCACGAGCTCGAAGTCAAGATCCTCCTCTAACGCCGGCTCCTCCTCCACCACCTCCTCATCAGCCAGGGTCGTCGGCATCATGCCAAGCGTCTCGTCTGCTGGCTCGACATCAAACGGCTCAACGTCCGGAGCCTCCGGCTCGACGCCTACCCCCACCTGCTCGAAATCCTCCGCCTCGTCCGCTGGCTCCTCATAGGCCGGCGCCGCCGCCGTGGCCTCCTCCCTCTCCTCACCCTCCGGCTCATCGTAGGCCAGGATCGGCAGATCGATGACCCCCTCAGCGTCCATGGAGCCCGATGAGGCTGCCTCAGGCGGGTGCACCTCCGGATCACGCTCCGGCGCCATCGCCAGGACGCGCTCTCGCACGTCCGCCGCATCCGCCTCACGGCCCTCTTCCCTGAGGTCGCGCCAGGCCAGTCGCAACTGGTCGACGGCCTGCCTCTCCCGCTCATGCTCGATCAGCTGCTCCACAATCATCAACCGGACCTCCGGGTCCGGCGAGAGGTCGGCGAACTCGATCAGCGCCGCGAATGCAGCATCCAGCTGACCTGCCCTCTGCATGCGCTCCGCGTACTCCAGGAAGTGCCGGCGCGCATCGGACAAGAACCCCTTCGCCGCTCCGATCTTGCCCAGCTTCAGGTAGGCGGAGTGCCGGTTTGGCTGGTTACGCAGGATCTTGTTGCAGAGGGCGATCGCGTTGTTGTAGAAGCCCGCAGCCAGGTGGCCGTCGGCCGCCAGCTCGTAGTAGTGGACGGCCTTGTTGACGTCGCCAATCCGCCGGTACAGGTCGCCGATACGGTTGTAGAGGCCGAGGTCGACGTCCTTGCGCGCCTTCTTGTCCGCCTCGATCGCATGCTCATAGCCCTCGATCGCGCGCTTCCAGTTCTCGCGCTGCTCGAACGCCCTAGCCTTCTGCCTGAAATGAGCTCCGTTCGGCATCCGACCTCATCAGGAACTGCCCAGCCGACCTGAACCGTCCAGGTCGATAGACACGTTCTCCCCAGCACCGCCGGGCCCCCCAGGGAAGCCCAAGCAGGTGGGCGAGATACCCCAAACTTCTAATATATATAACCTGTCTCGTTGTCCGCAGGCCCACGCGACCTCACGCCTCCCCGACTGCACTCCTCGCCCTTACCCCGCACCGCACCGTAAGTTGCACCGTCAGTACACGCGCACCCCTTGCTTCCAAACGGCTACGCAGTGGTTCTGCCCGTAAAGGTACGGAATCATACGATAGTCCGCGACCCCAAACACTGCCAGGTCGGCGGGAGCACCCGCTTCCAGGCTGCCACGCCCGTCGCCCAGTCGCAGCGCTGCCGCCCCGTTCGCCGCGTGGCCGCGACCAGCGCTTCGGCGGGCGACATTCGCAACTGGCTGCAGGCCAGGCTCATCACCATCTGCAGATTGACGGTCGGCGAGGAGCCGGGATTGAAGTCGCTGGCGAGGGCAACCGCGGCGCCGTGCTCGATCAGCCGGCGAGCGGGCGGGAACTTGCCATGGCCGAGGAAGCAGAGCGTGCCCGGGAGGAGCGTGGCAACGGTCTCGGAACGCGCCAGGGCAGCGATGCCCGCATCGGAGACCGCTCCGAGGTGGTCCGCGGAGGCGGCGCCGAACTCGACGGCGAGCTCAGCGCCGGCGCTGGATTCGAACTCATCGGCGTGGATTCTGGGAACGAGCCCGTGGTCCAGCGCTGCTTCCAGAATCCGCCTCGTCTCATCGGGCGTGTAGGCTCCCGGCTCGAGGAAGACATCGCAGAAGATCGCCAGCCCGGAGTCGGCGACAGCCGGGATCATCTCGCGCACGAGGGAGTCAACGTACTCGCTGCGTCTATCGCGGTACTCTGGAGGTATCGCATGCGCGCCGAGAAAGGTGGGAACGAGGTCGATCCAGCCTTCCGCGTCCAGCGTTTGGATCACGCGGAGCATCTTCAGCTCATCCTCCAGTCTGAGACCATAGCCGCTCTTCACCTCCGCGGTCGTAGTTCCGTGTTGGAGCATGCGGCGGAGGCGCTCACGGCTGAGGTCAACGAGCTCCTGCTCCGACCGTTCGCGCAGGTCGAGCACGGAGGCGTTGATCCCGCCGCCCCGCCGGGCAATCTCCATGTAGGGTAAGCCGGCGCAGCGAAGCTCGTACTCGTCCAGCCGCCAGCGACCGAACACCGCATGCGTGTGCGAGTCGACAAAGCCCGCAGTGAGCACGTGGCCGCTCAGATCCACCCGCTCGGCGTCAGGGATGCGCGTGCGCAGCTCGTCACGTGGGCCCACAGACTCGATGCGGTCCCCGCTGATCGCCACGGCTCCATTCTCGATCAGGCCGATGCGCGCCATCGCCTCGCCGCGTCGCGGCCCGGCACCTCCCGGGCACGTGACGACTTGCGATGCCTCCAGGACCAGCCGCTGCGCTTCAGACATCGGCCATGGGGATCTTGATGTCGTGTCGCCGTGCCGTCTCCAACGCCGTCTCGTAGCCCGCATCGGCGTGCCGAGCCACGCCGATCCCAGGGTCATTCGTCAGCACGCGCTCGAGCCGTCGTGCGGCGTCCGGCGTGCCGTCGGCAACGATCACCTGGCCCGCGTGCAACGAGTCGCCGATTCCCACGCCGCCTCCGTGGTGGAAGCTGACCCAGCTCGCGCCGCTCGCCACGTTGAGCATGGCGTTAAGGATCGGCCAGTCGGCGATCGCGTCGCTGCCGTCCTTCATCCCTTCCGTCTCCCGAAAGGGACTCGCCACAGAGCCGGCGTCCAGGTGATCACGACCGATGACGATCGGCGCCGTCAATTCGCCCCGCGCGACCAGATCGTTGATCGCGAGCCCGAACTTGGCCCGCTCGCCCTGCCCGAGCCAGCAGATGCGGGCAGGCAGCCCCTGGAAGGCGACTCTCTCGCTCGCCATCCGGATCCAGCGGCTGAGCGCCTGGTCTTCCGGAAACAGACTCAGCACCAGCTCGTCAGTCCGCCGGATGTCCGCCGGGTCACCGGACAGCGCCACCCAGCGGAAGGGGCCCTTACCGAGACAGAAGAGCGGCCGCACATAGGCCGGGACGAAGCCCGGAAAGTCGAACGCGTTCTTGACCCCGGCATCACGCGCCTGCGCCCGGATGTTGTTTCCGTAGTCGAAGACGACTGAGCCCTGTCGCTGCAGGTCGAGCATCGCCTGCACATGCAGCGCGATCGACTGCATCGCTCGCTGCACGTAGGCCTCGGGATCGCGCTGCCGCAATGCGGCCGCCTCGTCCACGCTGAGGCCCTGTGGAACGTAGCCGTTCAGCGTGTCATGTGCGCTGGTCTGGTCCGTCACCAGGTCAGGGACAATGCCGCGTGCAACGATCTGGGGGACTACATCTGCACAATTGCCCAGCAGTCCCACCGAGACGGCTTCGCGCCGTTCCCGAGCTTTGAAGACGATGTCGAGTGCTTCGTCCAGGTCGTCCGTCGTGCGGTCGAGGTAGCGCGTCTCGAGGCGCCGCTGGATGCGCGCCGGATCTACCTCGACGCCGAGGAAAGTTCCGCCGTTCATGGTCGCTGCAAGCGGCTGGGCGCCACCCATGCCCCCCAGCCCACCAGTCAGTACGAGGCGGCCCTCAAGCGAGCCACCGAAATGCGCGCGCGCCGCGGCGGCGAAGGTCTCGTACGTCCCCTGCAGGATCCCCTGCGTGCCGATGTAGATCCAGGACCCGGCGGTCATCTGCCCGTACATGATCAGGCCCTGCCGCTCCAGGTCACGGAAGTAGTCCCAGTTCGCCCAGCGGCCGACCAGATTCGCGTTGGCGATGAGCACGCGGGGCGCGTCGCTGTGCGTTTTGAAGACGCCGACCGGCTTGCCGCTCTGCACCAACAACGTCTCATCGTTGGCGAGTGCCCTCAGCGAGCTCACGATCGCGTCGAAGGCCTCCCACGAGCGCGCCGCCTTACCGGAACCGCCGTAGATGATGAGCTCATCGGGCTTCTCGGCCACCTGAGGGTCGAGGTTGTTCATGAGCATCCTGAGCGCCGCCTCCTGCTGCCAGCCCACGCAGGAGATCTGCGTGCCGCGCGGCGCATGTACCGTACGTGGTGTCCCAGTCACCGTAGCCATCCATACCTCCGCTGTATCCTCGAGATCTCTGACTGGCCGACGTGCCTGCGGTGAGCCAGGTCAACCTTTGTCGGTTGCAGGGATCCTGGCAAGGCTGACTAGCGCCTCCCGGACCTTCGGTTTTCCTGGCGATAGTCGAACTTCAGATCCTGCAGATCGTTGAGGTGGACCCTGAAGTCGAACATGAAATTGCCGTTGGCGGCTTTGAGGAACTGGAAGCTGGCCGACCATCTGTGCAGGTCACGCTGTAGGCTGATCGCCTGGTCCACGAACTCGCCCTTCTCCAGATCGTATTGCGTACGCCACCTCACCGTCCAGTTCTCGGTCGGCTGGAACCCGAGGTTGGCCCGCACGGACTGGCGGTTGGGCGGCGGCTCCTGGCCCGGGATGGGTCGGGTGCGCACCAGGCTATAGTCGATGCTGATGCTCCAGGGCCGAGGTCCGCCTCGGCCTTCCTCTCCGGGACGAGCCCTCTCGTCGGCCTCGGCGGCCAATTCGGGTTCGCCCTCGCCAAACTCCTCAGCCGCGGGCACGATGCCGCGCTCCCTGGCGATGCCGGCGCCTGGCGCTCCCGGCATGCGCCCGAGGCTGCGCCCACCGAGCGAGAAGCTGAGGTTGAGCTGTCTCAGGAAGAGGTCGAACTTCCGCTCGCCGTCCTGCTCGTCGAAAAGGTCGTGATCCACACGCAGGGAGAGCCCTCTCAGGAGATCCGACGTGATGCTGTTCGAGACCCTGGTGGTCGTGAGCTTACCCTGGACGAGATCGTAGCTGAACGGCGTGGTACGGATGGCCAGCAGTGTGATCTTACGCGCCTCAGGCGGCCGACCGGCTTGCACCATGTCGGCTCGCGTCGAGTCTTCCTCCGCCGGCGCGCTCTCCCGCGGCTTCAGCTTGGCCTCGAACGTCTGCGAGACCGTCATGCTCACCACGTGCTGTTCCCGCGTGCTGTCCCCCGGGAAATGCCTGACCTCAAGGATCCTTCCAGACGGCTCGCTCGCCGGGCTGTAGCTCCAGCTGAAAGCCGGGGAAATCTTGTGCCGGACGCGCTCCAGCGGGCCGAGGCCGGGAAAGAACCCGTACAGATCGGTGTTGAGAGTGGCTGACATCGAGATCCGCGTCGGACCAGACACGAAACTCATGTTGGTCTCATTGGCGCGATACAACCTGCCGTCGAGGTTGACCGCCGGAGTGATCGTGGTGGAGCCGATGAGGCGTTGCTGGTAGCCCATGGAGGTCCGCCAGCCGAGCGTGCCGGTCCGCTTCTGCTGGCCGATGACCACGGCGTTGATCGTCGTATCGCTACCGACGATCGTCGTATCCGCGCTCAGCGTGTCTGGCTGGTCGATCACTTGTTCAGAGTAGGAGCCGCTTGAATTCAGGCGGAGGCTACCGAGCGCCAGTCCCGAGGTGGCTCCGGCGCTCATCGAGGTGCGGTCAGGTTGTCCCGGTCGCTCCGAGGCCTGGCGCCTGAAATTCGTGCTTCCGTTCCACGTGAGGCCGTTGTACCAGCGGGCTTCGAGCGGTGAGCGAGCCGGTGTCAACACGATCGGCGAGAGCGTGAGCGAGAACTGTGGAAACGAGGTCGTGGTTGCGTCGTTCCCCGTGAGTGGCTGCACCCGCTGTGCACTGAGGTTCAAGGTCCCCCAGTTGAATCGGGAGGTGAAACCGACGTCCGAGCGGATTTGCTGCACCAGCCGCTCAGGATTGAACTCGCTCTCGCGCCGGAACGTCTGGCTGGAGACATACTGGACCGACGCTCGCAGATCGCTGCGCTCGCCGAATTTCTGATTGTGGTTCCAGGCGAGCGAAAGCTCGCGGCCGCTATTGGGCAGGAAGAAGTGGGAGTAACCCAACCTCCCGGTCAGGAACTTCTGTCGCCAGCTATAGCGGAAGAACCCATCCAGGCGTGTCCAGGTGTCGCTCCACCAATCGAGGCTGACCTGGGCATCCATGTAGTCGTTGATGGCCCAATAGTACCCGAGGTTGGAGATGTGGCGCTTGTAGCCACTGGAGTTTCTGACGATGTCGTTGACGCCGAACCCGAGCGTCAGTATCCCGCTGTGCCGGCCCTTGCGGATATCCTGAGCGATGAATGGGAACCAGAAGACGGGCACGTCGCCAAAGTAGAGCCGCACCGGCCAAGCCACGATAATGTGGCCCATGATGAGCTTGATCTTGTCGGATGCGAAATGATAGTGCGGCTCAGGCAGGTCGCATGATGTGAAGATTCCGCGTCTCACCCAGAGCGTGTCGCTACCCTCCAGCGTGAAGTTGCCGACGACGTTCCATATCTCCCACTGGGTTTGGCCGCCCAGTATCGTGCCAATCTTCCGCTCGGTATGGTAGAAGAGTGGCCCTTCCTCGCTGTTCACCTCCTCGCCTTTCGCGTTGATCAGCTTCGACTTGCCGTATGCCGTCAGGAAGAGCGTCGAGCCGTCGTACACTAAGGAGTCGGCGTAGAGTCGCTCGCCAGCCCGCTCGATCTCGGCCCGCCCGCGCGTGTGGATCGAGCGATCACGTGTCGAGAGCTGCAGAGTATCGCCACGATAGACCACGGGACGGTAGCCAGCCCGCTGCATCAGCGCCTGCATGATGGAGTCGGGGGCGGGAAACGGTGGCCCGGACTCCACTAAGGAGTCACTAGGCACCGAATCAGCGGGAACCCCACCGCGCCTCCTGAACACCCGTTCGCGACGCTCCGGCCTGGCCTCTTCGCGCGGCTCGACCTCGCGCCCGGCCCGCATCGTGTCCTGTCGGGTCGTGTCCTGGCTGATCGGGTGGAGGCGGAGTGGCGCGACATCCAGAGGTGTCGCGCGACCCTCAGATACGGACGCAGGAAAGCATACTAGCGCGGCCGTAGCGAGAGCGAGCAGTGCCCCGCCTGAGACGTGGTCAATCCGTGATCGGCTGCGGGCTGCTCCCGACCAGCCGCCGGCGATCGACCACAGCCACGAGAAGAATCGAGACCTCATACAGCAATAGCAGTGGGACCATCATCATCAGCATGGTCCCAATGTCAGCTGGCGTCAGAACAGCGGATAGTACAGAGACGCCAACGATGGCATGGCGCCGGTACCTTCTCAGCGTTCCCGCGTTGATTATGCCCAGCAGAGACAGTAGCAAGGTCACGAGCGGGAGCTCGAAGATCACCCCGAACGCCAGAATGAGACGTGTTGCGAAGCGCAAGTACTCTCCGATAGTGATGATCGGGGCCAGCGCCTGTGTTTGGAAACCCAACAAGAAGCGCAAGGCGAGGGGCAGAACCAGGAAGTAGGCCATCGCCACACCCAGCAGGAACAACACGAATGCGCCCACCAGAGCGGGGATCAGCACCCTCTTCTCTCGCTCGAAGAGCGCTGGGGACAAGAACGCCCAGACGTGATATACGACGATCGGCAGAGCCAGCACGAATCCGATCACGAATGACAACTTCAGCGTCACTGTCATCGGCTCGGTGGGGCTCGTGAACAAGAGCATGCCCTCCGGTACGAGCGGGGTGATGGGCCGCTTCAGTAGCCCGATGACGTCGAACTCGGTGACGATGAAGAAGCCGCCGACCGAGAGTGTCAAGACGGCCACGGCCACCCAGATGAGCCGAGATCGCAGCTCCTCGAGGTGATCGAGGAACGGCATCTCTGCGTTACCTTTGGCCTGCTTCACTCCGATCGCTCGCTATCCTTCCGGCTCTTCGCCGGTCGCTCCTCGGACAGGGCGGATTCCAGGAAATCGAGTTGCGCGGCATCGTAACCCTGCCGAGCCGCCAGTTCGCGAATCGTTTCCAGATACTCTTCCGGGTCTTGGAAGCGCGTGTAGACGGAGGCGAAACGCACGTAGGCGACCTGGTCGAGATCCCTCAGGTAGTCCATCACCCGCTCGCCGATCTGCCAGCTCTCGACCTCGCCCGATTCGCTTCTTTCGAGGCTCTCCTCTATGGCATCGGCGATCTCTTCGATCTGCCCCAGGGTGACGGGACGCTTCGTACAGGCCACCTGGATACCGCGGATCAGCTTGTTGCGATCGAACGGCTCCACACTGCCGTCCCGTTTACGGACCGACAACGGGCGTTCCTCCACGACCTCGTAGGTCGTGAAACGGTCGCCACAATTCTGGCATTCGCGCCTGCGGCGCACCGCTCGACCGTCACGGCTCGCGCGCGAGTCGATGACCCGGTTATTCGTGTGACCGCAATACGGACAGCGCATGAAGGCAGGGATGGATCGCCCGGTAACCCACCGAGCAGACCGTCAGCGACAGCCGTGCCGCTGGGCCTGGTCGCGGGCCAGCCGGGCTTCGTCGCTCCGTGGATAACCGGCCATCACACGTTGGAAATACTGACAAGCGGAGTCTTTGTTCCCCTGCTCAAACTGTAGAAGTGCAGCCTTATAGAGCGCCGTCGGTGCCGCCTGGGAATTCGGGTACAGCTGAACGACACGGTTGTACGCGGCCAGCGCTCGCGAGGCATCGCCCTCTTCCCTGTACGTCTCCGCCAGGTGGTACTGCGCGTCAGGGGCCAGCTCATCTGCCGGGAAGGCGTCGAGGAACTCCTCGAACCCTGAGCGGGCCGTATTGTAGGCGCCACGGCGGAACTGCTCCATCGCCGCGGCATAGAGGGCGCGGGCATCGCTTTCCGCACCGCCCTCCGCCCCGCCGCCCTCTATGGTGGCGCTGTCCGGCTCGATCCCGGGACGCGGCTCCTGCAACTCACGCATCTCAATCCGTTCCCGCAGGCTACCCAGCACAATCTGACTCTGGCCGAGCAGCTCCTGAATTTGCACGAGCTGCCGCTCCATGTCGTCGAGCTGGCGGCGGATATCGCCGCCCATCGTCAGGGCGAGGCTCCGCTGCTCTTCCTGGGCCGCTGCGAGCGCGCTGTCCAGCTCCAGCAAGCTGGTCGCGATACTGTCCTGGCGCGCTCGAACCCAAGCGAGGTCACTGCGGATGCGGTCAACATCGCGCTTCGTGGCGCACGCACTGGCCGCCACGACGGCCAGCAGCGCCAGGAACCTCGCGGTGTAATGCTTCATTGTTCGAAACAGACAGTCACTCTCCTGCGCCGATGCGTCCCTGATCCGTGATCGGGAACTCCGCGCGCCGGTTCTGCGCCCATGCCTCCTCGTTATGGGCGTCCACGAGCGGACGTTCCTCGCCGTAGCTGATCGTGGTGAACCGACCGGCATCGATGCCATAGCTCATCAGGTAGCGGCGCACGGACTCCGCGCGACGCTGGCCCAATGCGAGGTTGTACTCGTTCGAGCCGCGCTCGTCGCAGTGCCCCTCGATTCGCAGGCGGATACCGGGGTACTCGCGAAGCACACTCACTTTCCGCTGCAACACTTCCTCGGCATCGGGACGGATGTCTGACTTGTCGCAATC
>CANPVY010000053.1 GCA_947581845.1 uncultured bacterium
CGACGATTACCGCGCCGTCCCTCTCTCCACGGTCCAACGGCGTGTGCGAGGGGCCCCGCTGCTGGTCCTGCATGGCTACGGCGCCGAGGCGCCGAGCTGGGCGCAGACCCTGGCGGATCAGGCTGAGCGTTTGCTGGTGATCAGCGCCGGGACACGTGCCTTTGAGCTGCCCGCTTGGGGGATCCGCGTAGGTGCGCCGGCGCCAGGTGAGTGGTACGCCGCCAGCGACCCTCTGCCATCCCCGCTGGCGCTCGACCTGGGCGGTGTCTCGGTCGAGGAGCTGGCGCCGCTGTTGCGGGTCCGAGCAGTGGAAGGGCGGCGAGCCTGGGTGGCGCTCAGTATGCGGCGCTTCCGAAGAGGGGACCCGCTGCCCGCCATCGTGGCCGGCAGCGCCCGGGCGCGCCGCTGGGCCGTGGCGACGGCCGAGGGATACTGGCGCTGGGCGTCTCGGCCGGGCACCGGTCGACAGGTCTACCGCGCCCTGTGGACCGGCGTGGCTGGCTGGCTGCTGGACGGCCGAAGCGACGGCGCGATCGCTGTCGAGCCCCGGCAGCGAGTCGTCGAGCATGGTGAAGCGTTGCGCTGGAGAGCGCCGCAGCGCGTCGATTCGCTGGTCGTTGAGCTGAGCGCGTCGGACTCGGGCGCGCTGTGGCGCGGCGTGGCCGCCGCAGCTGACTCGCTGGCGACCGCGGCGCCGCCCGGACGGTATCGCTATGTCGCACGGGCCTATCGCGAGGGACGCGTCGCCGCGTCTGCGCAAGGGCCAGTGGAGGTTGAGGAGTTCTCTCGCGAGCTGTTGCCGGGTGCACCGGTCGCGGAGCCCCTGACCGCTGAGACCCCCGCGGCTGTTCGGGGGTCCGCTGACGGGTCGCGGCGCCTGGCGACCAGCGGCTGGCCCTATCTCATCCTGATCGCCCTCTTCTGCGGCGAGTGGGCCGTGCGGCGACGCCGCGGGCTGCGCTAGCGGCCTCGACGAGAGCGAGCCCGTGGGCAAGCCCGAAAGCCTCGATCGTCCCGTTCAGTACCTCAAGGGCGTGGGTCCACGCCGGGCGGAAGCTCTGGGCAAGCTCGGCATCCACACGGTTCGCGACCTGCTGCGTCACGCGCCGCACCGCTACGTGGACGCGACCACCGTGACGCCTATCGCCAAGCTCGCGCCCGGCATGGAGGCCACCGCCATCGGCGAGGTCGTCTCGAAGGGTGTGATACCGACGCGGCGCCGCCTGCGTGTGTTCCAGGCGGTGATCCGGGACGCAACGGGGTTGATCGAGTGCGCCTGGCCGGGCCAACCGTTTCTCGACCGCGCCGTTCGCAAAGGCGATACACTCCTCGTCTCCGGCCCGGTCCGTTTCTTCCATGGCCGCCAGATCCAGCCGCGGGAGTTCACCATTCTGGCCCGGACCGGCGACGTCGCGGAAGAACAGGGAACCGTGTTCCCCGTGTATCCAGCGACCGCGGGCCTCACGCATCGCCAGATCCGCAACATCGTGCGCCAGAATCTGGACACCCTGCTGACCGCCGCCGGCGCGGAGGAGTCCGTCGTCCCCGAGACGCTACAGCGTGAACTCAACCTCGCGAGCCCGCGTCAGGCGCTCGAGTGGCTGCACCGGCCGCCGTCCCTGGCCCACGCCGAGGAGGCACGCCGCTCTCTGGCCTTCGAGGAGCTCTTTGTCCTGCAGGTCCTCTATGCGCGCGCCCGCTACGAGAACCGCGACAAGCGGCAGGGCATCGCCTTCGAGCGTAAGAACACGCTCGTGCGCGCCTTCGCCGAGGCGCTCCCCTTCAGATTGACCGCCGCCCAGAAGAAGGTGCTGTCGGAGATCTCTGCCGACATGCTACAGCCGCGGCCCATGAATCGGCTGCTCCAGGGTGATGTGGGGAGCGGCAAGACGGTCGTCGCCCTGTTCGCGATGCTCCGTGCTATCGAGAACGACTACCAGGCCGCGCTGATGGCACCTACCGAGCTCCTGGCGGAGCAGCACCACGGCACAGTCACGCGGCTGCTGCGAGATCTTTCCGTCCAGGTCGAGCTGCTGCGCGGCGGCCTCCGCAACAGCGAGCGGCGCGCCGCGCTCGAGCGCCTTGCCTCCGCTCAAGCGCAACTCGTCATCGGGACACACGCGCTCATACAGGAAGATGTCGGGTTTCAGCGACTGGGCCTCGTGATTATCGATGAGCAGCACCGCTTCGGCGTCCGCCAGCGCTTGCGGCTGCGCCGCGCCGGAGCTGACCCCGACGTCCTGGTGATGTCGGCCACGCCGATCCCGCGCTCTCTCGCGCTCACCCTCTACGGCGATCTCGATATCTCGGTACTCGATGAGTTGCCGCCCGGTCGACAGCCGGTGAAGACCGTGCTGCGAAGCGAGTCGGCACGGCCGCGCGTGCTCGAGTTCGTCCGCGAGCAAGTCTCCGCTGGCCGACAAGCGTACATCGTCTACCCGGTAATCCAGGAATCCGAAGCGCTCGACGTTCGCTCGGCCACCGAGGCCTACGAGCATCTATCGCGAGATCTGTTCTCCGACCTGGAGATCGCCCTCATCCACGGCCGCATGCCCGCCGACGAGAAGGACGACGTGATGCGCCGCTTCGTCTCCGGCCGCATCGCTGTCCTCGTATCGACCACCGTGATCGAGGTGGGCATCGATGTCCCCAACGCCACCGTCATGGTCATCGAGGGAGCCGAGCGCTTCGGACTCTCACAGCTCCACCAGCTCCGCGGTCGCGTCGGGCGCGGGGCGGAACAGAGCTATTGCCTCGTCCTGCACAGCGGCGGCGCGCCACCCCAGCGCCTCCTCGTCTTCGCCTCCACCAACGATGGCTTCGAGATCGCCCGCGCCGACCTGCGCTTGCGCGGGTTCGGCGACTTCTTCGGGGCACGCCAGCACGGCCTGCCCGAGTTCCACTTCGCCGACTTGGATCGGGATGTCGCGCTGCTGGAAACCGCCCGCGACACGGCGGCACGGATCATCGCCGAGGACCCGACCCTGGCGCATCCCCGGCAGGCGGCGCTGGCCCGGGCGCTACGCAGCGAGTACCGCGAGCGTCTTCGCCTCTACGATGTCGGTTGAGGTCAGGAGCCGAAGACCAGTAATGACAAAGGCTTACGACGATCACTTAATATAGTATCGAAGCGCCAGCTCGCCCGGCGCGACACTCAAGCGCAGTGCGCTCCGCCTCGCCGCCGGCTCGTAGGGGATGTCGCTGGGCCGGCTGCCCTTCTGGAAGTCGGCAATGAACAGAACCACGCTGGCGCCGAAGCTGATGTGCGCGCCTAACAGACTGAGGCGCGCCTGGTCGTCTTTGTCCAACACCCCCTGGTAGAGTGACTCGAGGCGCGGATCTCGGTAGGAGCCGTCCGGGTTAACGTCGCGGCAGTTGTCGGGATCGGCATTGCAGGCTTGCTCCAGCTGGGCGAAGGCGTCGTCCGCCTGGTTATGGACGCTGAACCCTACTGCGCCCAGCGCCACCGATGTGCCGAGGGTCAACCACTTCACGATGCTCACCCAGCTACCGTACTTGGGCAGGGGAGGGAAGCCCGCCGCCCCGTCCGTGAACTTCAGGTCTACCGGCGGACGGAGCTCGAGGAACGGTTCGTGGGATGGGAAGAGCGGCAACTCGAGCGGTGAGATGAGAGCGTCCGAGGCCACTTGCGCGTTTGCTGCTGCCGGCGCGCAGAGCGCGAGGAACACGAGCGCGGCAGTGAGTCTTTTCATCGTAGCTCCACCAGTCTTCCGCGGGATGGCTTGGAACCTAATGGTCCCCTCACTCTGCCGTACAGCGCTACGGTCATACGTCCTCCGTGCACAAAGACCGGCGCTTCGATCGATCCTTCCATCTGTACATCCCATATCGGCTCGCCGTTCCAGCTGAAGAAATGCAGGTGACCGGCAAGGGTTCCAACCAGCAGCCCATTCTGTACAACGGTCGGGGAGGCCAACGTGACTTCACCGGTCTGCGCGATGACCTGGGCCGCGCCCGTATCGGCGTCGAATCTGACGACCTCTCCCCTGCGCGTTACGGCGTAGCCAACATCGCCGGCCAGGACTGGACCGGACAGGAAGCAGTCGAATCCCGACGTCTGCCAGAGCAATTCGAGATCCGGTGTGCGCCAAGCTAGCAACGATCCTCGTTCGGTGGCCAGATAGACCCGCTCTCCGTCGCTCGCTGCTTCGCCTGCGATGATCTCGGGGCTGCGGGCGGCGGCCTCGCGCTGCCCGCTGGCACGCTCCAGCAGGAAGAGGCTGTCCAAGGACAGATACAGCACCCAGTCCTTGAGGACCAGGGGCCCGGCGCTGGCCGCTGCGGAGAGACGAGTAGACCAGAGTGGCTGTTCCATCGAGGTGACGGCGAAGAGGTATCTGTCATCGGTGGCGGCGTAGGCGGTATCGCCGGCCATCGACAGCGGCACACTGACTGCTGGGAACTTGCGCTTCCAGACGTAGTCTCCATCTGTGATGCGCAGGCTGCGGAGCCCGCTCTTCGTCGTGGTGGCCGTGTAGATCACCTCGCCGATCACCAGCGGTGGGACCGGAAGGCCATCCACGCGCTTACGCCAGAAGGTCGAGCC
>CANPVY010000054.1 GCA_947581845.1 uncultured bacterium
GGATCTGGGATTCGCCAGGATCGATACCCACCGTGCTCTGCGACAGGGCTATCCAGAGGTGGTCTATTGCCCCGGCAAGACGCCCGATCAGGTGTCCGAGATTTGCGCGAGCCTCGCCGCCGCCGGTGACGGCCTGCTGGTCACACGCGCCGACGAGGCCATCCGGCGGCGGCTGGCCCAGGAGCACGCTCGCATCGAGATCAACGACCTGGCACGAACGGGCTACCTGCCGCCCGACGAGCCGTTGCAAGTCGCTGTGCGCGGACCCGTCCTGATCGTCAGCGCTGGCACCTCGGATCTCCCGGTTGCCGAGGAAGCGGCGGTGGCCGCCCGGGCGATGGGCAATCCGATCAGACGCCTCGATGATGTGGGCGTGGCCGGAATCCATCGCCTGCTCGCCGATCAGCGGGAGCTCCGGGAGGCGGCCGTGATCATCGTCGTGGCAGGCATGGAAGCCGCACTCGCCTCGGTCGTCGGCGGGCTGGTCTCGGCACCCGTCGTCGCCGTACCCACCAGTATCGGCTACGGCGCCTCGTTCGCCGGGCTCGCGGCGCTACTCTCGCTGCTCAACAGCTGTGCGCCGGGCGTCGTGGTCGTCAACATCGATAACGGGTATGGCGCCGCCGCCGCCGCTACCCGCATCAACCGCCGCGCCTAGCCTCTCGCCATGAGGGACTCGCTGCGAGGGTTCGAGAGCGTGGCGGCCGAGCTCCGCTCCTGGCTGGAAGCGTTGCGCCTGGCGCTCGGTGCCGAGACCGCCTGTCTCTGGACGCTGGCCAGCACGGATCGTCTCAGCGTTGCGTTGCACTCCCCCCGCGAGACCGAGATCACGCCTGAAGATGTCCCGCTTCACGGACACGCGCTCGGCTGGGTGGTGACTGAGGGTGTGTCGCTGCGGGCCTCCCGCAGGGACATCTTCCGCGGCGCCGAGGAGGGGTGGGTGGTGGCCGCTCCCGTGTCTGAGGTGCGCGGCGAGCGAATCGGTTGCGTCGCTTTGGAGTTCGACGGTGTGCCGCGTTTGGACGCACCGCGTGCCCTGGAACTCGCCGCCGCCCTGGCCGGTCGCTTGCTGGGGGATGTGCATGCCGCGGAGCGTGCCCTTACTGACCTGCGCAAGTACGAGGCGCTCTACGGGGCGATCCAGGATCTTGATCGAGAACTGGACCTGGCGGAGCTCGCCTCCAGTGTGTGCCGTCGGGCGCGGCGCGTGAGCGGAGCCCGCGGTGCCGTGGTAGCCCGCTGGGATAGCGGCCGCGGCGAGGGTAGCATCCTCGCCAGCGACGGAGAGACGGGCAGAGATCTCGCGGGTGCCCAGCTGGATGGTGAGTCGTCGTTCCTGGGCCTCGCGCTGAGCAACGTGACCGTCCTGCCGCGTGACGATCTGACGGGGAAGGCGAGGTTCCCGCTCTACGTCCAGGGAGTCGATTCCCGGGCAGGGTCGGCGGTCATCGTGCCGATGGTCGCCGACGCGGATCCGATCGGGGCCTTGGCGGTCGAGTACGAGCGGCCCCGCCAGTACACGGAGGGCGATCTCGAGCGGCTCAAGGCGCTCGCTCTGTTCGTCGGCCCGGCGTTCCGTAACGCAGTGGCGTTCGGAGAGGTGAAGGCGCTTTCGCTCACCGACGCGCTCACCGGGCTGCCTAACCGCCGGGCAACGGAGCGCGCTCTGGCCTCCACGATAGCCGTGGCCGAGCGGGCCGGCGGCCCTTTCGCGGTGGCGGTAGCCGACATCGATCACTTCAAGCGCCTCAACGACCGCCACGGTCATGACGCTGGCGACTTGGTGCTTCGCAGCGTGGCGCGCACGATCCGCGAGGGACTCCGTCCCGGTGACCACGCCGGACGCTGGGGCGGCGAGGAATTCCTGATCGTGCTCGCGGCGACCTCGCTGGAAGACGCTGCACGCGTCGTGGAGCGCGTACGCCGGAGCGTCGAGCTGATGCATGTCGAGTGGGAGGGGTGCGCGCTTTCCGTGACGATATCCGTGGGCCTCAGCGCCTATCCCGAGGTCGTCCGCAGCGGCGCCGCCACCGTAGCATCGGCCGACGCCGCCCTCTACAAAGCCAAGCGTAGCGGCCGAAACGTCGTAGCTCTGGCCGACGTGCGGGGTTAGGCGGTCCGCGCTCGGCTTCCCTTTCGGCGCTGGGGCCTTAACTTTAGTGTGCGTGACGCTCGTGGGGGCGAACTGGCTTCGACGGGTTTAGTGAACGCGGAGCAGCGTGCCGAGGGCGCCTGGCCCCTCGTAAATCAAACGGGCACAAACACAACTGCCAACCACAACTTGGCACTGGCTGCCTAAGCGGGCAGTCCGCCTCCTGATCGACCCGGCCCGAGGCCGGTCTTGAGGTGTCGCTAAATCGGGCTGGCCGGTGGACGCGGCCGCGGCGTCAACGGCGAGATCTGAGGGCGGCTGGCTTCGGGAAGGTAGCCTAGCGGCCGACCCGGAGTAAGACAAAATACGCTAGGCTACGCACGTAGCGGCTCTGCCGGATCTATTCTCGGACGCGGGTTCAATTCCCGCCGCCTCCATCAACTGGCTTGTAAGACCCCACGCTGCCGCCGCTCGCAGTCCCCACGCACGCGGACCAAGGGACGACCCGCCGCACTTCTGCTCGATATCACTGGGCATGCGGGCGCGCGAGTCCCGCGGCCCGGTCGTTCTGGCCGGCTGGTGGATACCTGAGATGGGCCTGGGAGGGCCTGGCCGATTCGCTCAGCGATGGATCGTAGCGACTACGCGCACCGTATTCTGATACGCCCGTCGGGTGAACTGTCCACCAAGTCGCGGCGCACCCGACGCAGGTTCCAGCGACGCCTGGTCGAAAGCCTCGAGGATGCGCTGCGTACCACAGGTGTATCCTTCCGCGTGCACGACGATTGGGGGCGGATCCACGTCGAGGCTTCCAGTCGTGCCGCCCTCGAGGTCATCCCGCGCGTCTTCGGTATCGCTTCCCTGTCGGAGATCGAGGCGACCGCCGAGCCGCGCCTCGCCTCAATCATCGAGGTCGGTCGGCGCGTGTACGCCGAACGTGTGCGCGGTCGCACCTTCGCCGTGCGGGCGCGTCGCACCGCGAGCCTGCCCTTCACGTCGCGCGATATCAACTGCGGCCTCGGCGCCGCGTTGAACCGTCACGCGCAAGTGAACCTGGATCAACCCGAGCTGACCGTCGGGGTCGAGGCCCGTGCGGAAGCCGCCTACTTCTTCAGCCGCCGCATCCCGGGCGCCGGCGGTCTGCCCGCCGGCGTCGAGGGCACAGCCGTTGCCCTGATCTCCGGCGGCTACGACTCCGCTGTCGCCGCCTGGCTGATGCTGAGGCGCGGTGTCGCCCTCGACTACGTGTTCTGCAACCTGGCGGGCGCTGCCTACGAGCGCGCTGTGCTGGCTGTCGCCAAGCTGCTGGCCGACGGGTGGGGCTACGGACTGCGGCCGCGCATCCATGTCCTCGATTTCGAGCAACAGGTGCGCGCGCTGAAGCAGCGGGTGAAGGAGAGCTTCTGGCAGGTGGTCCTGAAATGCCTCATGTACCGCGCAGCGGGGCGGATCGCCCGCGAGATCGGGGCCCACGCGATCGTCACCGGTGAGGCGGTCGGCCAGGTCTCGTCGCAGACGCTGGCAAACCTCTGCGCCATCGACGGGAGCGTGGAGGTGCCCGTGCTGCGTCCACTGCTGGGCTTCGACAAGCCGGAGATCATCCAGCGCAGCCGCGAGATCGGTACCTATGCCCTCTCCGAGAAGGTGCGCGAGTACTGCGCGCTCACCGAGGCCAAGCCCGTCACCGATGCGACGCCCGAGGAGACGGCGGCCGAGCAGGCCAAGCTCGATCTGGGCGTGCTCGACGATGCTGTGGCAGGCCGACGTGTGCTCGACCTGCGTAACCTGGACGCCAGCGAGCTGGTGCTGCCCTACCTGTACACCTCAGAGATCCCGTCGGAGGCCGTGGTCATCGACACGCGCCCGCTCGCGCAGTATGAGCCATGGCACTACCCCGGTGCCGTGCACCACGACTTCTGGGATCTCTTCCAGGGTCTCGGGTCACTCGACCGCGACCGCACCTACGTGCTCTACTGCGAGCTGGGTCTCAAGTCCGCCCAGCTGGCCGAGAAGATGCAGCAGGCCGGCTTCGAGGCTTACAGCTATAAGGGTGGTGTGCGTGCCCTCAGAAACGCGGAATCGACAGGCCCTCCGCCGACCTAGAACACCCGGATCGGCGGGACGTACTTGCGCGGATTCTCCCGCAGCTCCGCCACAACCGTCTGCATGTCGACCAGCAGCTTGAGAACGCTCTCGTAGAGCTCCTGGTCCGTCATCAGCTGGCCCAGCGTCCCCTCGCCCGCCTCCAGTGAGGCCAACAGCGAGTCCGCACGCGCCGAGGTGGCGGCCAGCTGCCAGTACAGCGTCTCGTCCGTCAGCAGGCGCGACAGCGTTCCCTCCCCACTGACCAGGACCGCCGTCAGCGTGTCCAGGTCGGCGATCACCGAGCGCAGGTTCTCGTACAGCTGATCGTCTTCGGCAAGCTGTGCCAGCACCCCCTCGCCGCCGGCCACCGTGGTGAGGAAGCGGTTCATCGAGCGCGACGTGCGGATGAGCTCGGCGTACAGCGTCGTGTCCATCAACAGCTGCCCCGCCGTACCACGACCGACGAGCAGGCTGTCGGCGATCGAGCGCAGGCTGCGCAGCATGACCGCGACGTCATCGACCAGTTCGAAGGCGGTGCCCAGCATCTGCTCGTAGTCCAGGGCGACGGCGCTCGCTACCGTGTCGCCCTGCTCCAGCATGCGCGCCTCGGCACTCCCCGGCGTGAGATCGATGATCTTGTCGCCCAGTAGCCCTACGGTTCGAATCCGTGCCTCGGAGTCGCTGCGGATCTGCTCCTTCACCGCCCGATTCACGCCCAGCGTGATCTTCAGCACATGGTCCGGGTGCGAGCGCTCGGCGACGGGGACGAACTCGATGCGCTCGACCTTGCCCACATCCTGACCGGCCAGGCGCACACTCGCCCCCTGCAACAGCCCGCTCGCGCTGGGCACGAGCGTGATCAGCCGGTACCGCTCGCCGAACACCGCGCCGGTCTCGCCGACGAAGAAGATTGCTAGGGCCAGCACGATGATAGCGGTCGTGACCGCGAGCCCCACGCGGACCTGACGCCAGCTGATCCCCGACGTGCCGTTCATGCGCTTGGCGACCTCCTCCCCCTCAATCTACGAACTCCCGCACATAAACGTTACCCGACGTCATGGTCTCCTCCGGTGTGCCATAAAAGATGATCTCGCCGTCCTTGAGCATGGCGATGTGGGTGGAGACCTCCATCACCGCGCGCACGTCATGGCTAACCACCACTGCGGTCACCTCCAGCTCGTCCTCCAGCCGCTTCATCAGCGCCACGATCATCCGCGCCGTGACCGGATCGAGTCCGGTCGTCGGCTCGTCGAAGAGCAAGATCTTGGGTTCGTGCACGATGGCCCGCGCGATCCCCACTCGCTTCTTTTGCCCGCCGGACAGCTCGGCCGGCAGCCGCGCGCCCAGCTCGTCCATTGAGAGGTCCACCATCACCAGGGCCTGGCGTACCCTGGCCGCTACTTCCTCCTCGCGCAGCCGCATGTGCTCGCGCAGGGGAAAGGCCACGTTCTCGTACACGCTGAGCGAATCGAAAAGAGCTGACGCCTGGAACACCATGCCCATCTTCTGCCGGACCTTCAGGACCTCCTCGAACGTCAGCTGGTTGATGTCCTCACCGTCGATCAGGATCTGGCCGCCGTCCGGCACCAGCAGCCGCAGGATGAGCTTCAGGATGGTCGACTTGCCGACCCCCGAGGCGCCCAGGATGCCCAGCGCCTCACCCTCGCGGACCCAGAACGAGATCTCGTTCAGCACCCTGTTGCCGTCGAAGGCGAGGCTCAGGTCGCGCACCTCCAGCACGACAGGCGGCTCGGCCCCGCTCGCTGCTGCAGTCCGATTGGCCGTATCCGAATGCGACACACGCATGGGCTGGTGATCGTCTTCCATCATTAGAACAGAATAGCTATCAACAGCTGGGTCAGAAAATAGTCCACAGCGAGGATCAGGATCGAGGCGGTCACGACCGCACGGGTGGTGCTCACGCCCACGCCCTCCGTGCCACCCCGCGTCTGCAATCCGAAGTAGCAGCCGGTCATGGCGATGATCCCCCCGAAAAAGAACGGCTTGACCAGCCCGGCCAGCACGTCCTTGGGCACGAACCGGAAGATGAAGCCCGACTCGGCCAGCGTCTGGTACACCGTGCGCATGTACAGGTCGGCGGTCAGGTCGAGCTTGAGCACAGCGATGAGCAGGCCGCCCAGGATCCCGATCAGATTCGTGATCACGGTTAACACCGGCAGCATGAGCAGCGCGGCGACCAGCCGCGGGGTAACCAGCTTCTTGATAGGGTCGGTCCCGAGCACGTTCAGCGCATCGATTTGCTCGGTCACCTTCATCGAGCCGAGCTGGGCCGCCATGCCGGAACCCACGCGCCCCGCGACCATGAGCGCGGTGAGCACCGGGCCCAGCTCGCGTACCATGCTCGAGCCGACCAACCGTCCAATGTAGATGGTGGCCCCGAACTTCCGCATCTCGATCGAACTCTGCAGGGCCAGCACCATGCCCGTGAACAGGCCCGTGAGCAGGACGATCCCCAAGGAACCGACGCCGATCACGTCCATCTGTTGCAGCGTGTCCCGCCAGTAGAAGGGCCGGGCCACGATCGAACGCAGTGCCTTGGCGGTCAGGACCGTGTACTCCTGAACGCCCAGCACGGCTCGCTTCACAGAACCCTCGATTACAAGCCAGACTGCCGCCATGGTCCTCCCTCTTGGCCGTGCGGCTCAGCCCTGCCTTTGACGCTCGCTCCGCCATGTTTTATCTTCGCGCGCCACCTCACGCAAGGAAAGCCCCAACGCCACAACGTCAGCAAGCCAGGGGTCCGAATATGGCACGCTCCATACCGCAGGACATCGAGATCGCACAGGCCGCCAAACTGAAGCCGATCCAGGAGGTCGCCGCTGGTCTCGGCCTGGGCCCGGCGGACTACGAGCCGTACGGGCACGGCAAGGCCAAGGTGTCGCTGCGACTCTCGAAGCGGCCGCCCAGGGCGAAGCTGGTCCTGGTGACGGCGATCACGCCCACACCCGCTGGCGAGGGGAAGAGCACCGTCTCGGTCGGCCTCGCCCAGGCGCTGAGTCGCCAGGGCGTCAGCAACGTGCTCTGCCTGCGTGAGCCGTCCCTGGGCCCGGTCTTCGGGATCAAGGGCGGCGCGGCTGGCGGCGGCTACGCGCAGGTCGTGCCGATGGAGGACATCAACCTCCACTTCACCGGCGACATCCACGCGATCACCAGCGCGCACATGCTGCTCTCCGCAATGCTCGACGCACACATCCATCACGGCAACGAGAGCGGCATTGACGTGCGCCGCATCACCTGGCCCCGTTCCCTCGACATGAACGACCGGGCCTTGCGCTACGTCACCGTCGGTCTCGGCGGTGCGGCCCACGGCGTGCCGCGCCAGGACAGCTTCGTGATCACCGCCGCCAGCGAGGTCATGGCGGTCTTCTCTCTCGCCCGCGACCTCGGGGACCTCAGCGCCCGTCTCGGCAACATCGTGGTCGGCTACACCCGGACGGGCGAGCCGGTGCGGGCGTTGGATCTCAAAGCCGCGGGTGCGATGACCGTGCTGCTCCGCGATGCGCTGGCGCCGAACCTGGTGCAGACCCTGGAGGGTGGCCCCGCCTTCGTGCATGGCGGCCCCTTCGGGAACATCGCCCACGGCTGCAACTCGATCATCGCCACCAAGACGGGGTTGACGCTCGGCGACATCGTGATCAGCGAGGCCGGCTTCGGCTCCGACCTGGGTGCCGAGAAGTTCTTCAACATCAAGTGCCGCGCCGCCGGCCTCGACCCAAGCGCCGCTGTCATCGTCGCGACGGCGCGCGCGTTTCGCCATCACGGGGGCGCGGCGAAGGAAAGCCTCGGGTCGGCCGACCCGGAGGCCGTGAAACGCGGCCTGCCCAACCTCGAGCAGCACATCCACAACGTGCGCCAGCACGGCGTGCCGCCCGTGGTGGCGGTCAACCGGTTCGACGGCGACAGCGAGAAGGAGCACAAGCTGATCGCTGACGCCTGTGCCGAGCTCGGGGTGCCCTGCATCCCCTGCGAGGTCTGGGCGAAGGGCGGGGAAGGTGGTCTGGCGTTGGCCGACGCGGTCCGCGCGACGCTCGACGGCGGCCAGGCCGAGTTCAAACCCCTGTACGCCCTCGAGGCGCCGCTCGCCGAGAAGGTCGAGACGATCGCGACCAAGGTCTATGGGGCGGACGGCGTGGATTGGCTGCCGGCGGCCGAGAAGCAGCTCGCCGAGCTGGAAGCTCTCGGGTTCGCCGAGCTGCCGATCTGCATGGCGAAGACGCAGTACTCACTGAGCGACGACATGGCGAAACGGGGCCGACCACAGGGCTTCCGCATCACGGTGCGCGAGGCCCGAGTCTCCGCTGGCGCCGGCTTCGTCGTCGTCTACACTGGGGACATCATGACCATGCCCGGCTTGGGCAAGAAGCCGGCCGCGGTGAATATGCGGCTGGGCGAGGACGGTAACATCGAGGGTCTCTTCTAATGGCTGATCTCGAGCGAGTACACACCGACGGGGCACCGCCCGCCATCGGGCCCTACTCCCAGGCGATCGTATGCGGCGACTTTGTCTTCACGGCTGGCCAGATCGCCCTCGATGCACAGACGGGCCAGATGGTCGGCGAGGACGCGCCGACCCAGGCGGAGCGTGCCCTCCAGAGCTTGGCGGCGGTTCTGCAGGCCGCCGGCTCCGGCATGAACAGCGTTGTCAAGTGCACGGTCTTCCTGGCTGATATGGGCGACTTCGCGGCCGTGAACGAGGTCTACGCGCGCCACTTCGACGAGCCCTATCCGGCGCGCTCGGCGGTGCAGGTGGCCGCGCTGCCTAAAGGCGCCCGGGTAGAGATCGAGGCGATCGCGCGTCTCGGCTAGCTGGCGGAGCCGGCCGGCATCTTGACATGTTAGATGCAGGGCCGTCGTATGGCTCTCGGGCCTATTTGCGCCCACACCAGAACGAGTATCTATAAAGCCCGACCAGCGTCGGGTGAGCGCGTCGCCGCGCACCTCAGCTGGCCGTGCTCAGCGCGGGAGGTGCACAGTGCGTACGATCCATTTCAGACGGGCTTGGCTTAGCGTCATTCCGCTGCTCGTCGTGCCAACGCTGTGGCTTGCCGGCTGCGACGATGTGTCGGGCCCGACCGAAGTGGCTGAGCAGCCGTTCTCCTTCGACCTGGATGTGGTGGATCAGCTGCGGCTGATCCTCGAGAACATCAACGGAACGATCACCATCTCTGGCGCTCTGGGCACCGATTCCGCGTTCATCGATGGGGTGCGCCAGGTGTGGGCTCCCTCACGAGAGGATGCTGAAGCGCATCTCAGCGAGGTCCAGGTCGATGTCGAGGTGGGCGGTGACGCGGTAGTGGTCAGAACAACTCAGCCGACGCAGGCGGACAACCGCGTCTACGCCGTCAATTATGAGCTCGTCATCCCGGCACGCCTGGAGGTATCGATTGTCAATGCCAACGGCGTCATCACCGTTGAGTCCATCGACAACACGGTCTCGATTGTGAATGCGAATGGAGACATCACGCTGGACGAGATCTCTGGGAGCGCACTCGTCGTTGTGGCCAACGGCGATGTCGATTCTGAGGTCACGTTGCCGCTGGACGGCATGATTGACCATGTAGTCGCTAACGGCAGCATCCAGCTCTCGATCCCTACGAACACTTCCGCGCAGTTCTCTGCCGAAGTTGGAAACGGTACGATCAGCACCTCGAACCTCGTGTTTGAGAACGAGACGAGTACCGACTCCACTTTCACCGGTACACTGGGCGACGGGCACGGCGACATTGCGCTGGTGGTGGGAAATGGCAATATCACGGTCGTGGGGTTCTAGGCAGCGGTCCAGCGCGAAGCTAGGGCAGACGCAAGCGTACGGACGCCGGAATCGCGATTAGCGAACAGACTGAGCGGGGGCGGATCGGGCCTGGTGGCTCGACTGGTCTTCAAAACCAGCTAGGCCGAGCGATCCTTGGCTTGGTGAGTTCGATTCTCACACGTCCCCGCCACCGTGTTTGCTTTCCCTTTGCTGGAAGACGGGACCGGGTTCACTCCGTGTCTCTTAACTCACCCTGAACCTCACCACCCGGACGACGAATATGGCCCCCCTTCGCCTGCCAAGAGGGCGAGCCCAACGAGAAGCCAAAATGAAAACACCGATAGCGCGACAGTCTTTCCGCTGTCGAGACGTCGGGCCTCTGCGGACTGAACACGATCGAGCCCCACGCGGTAGGGGCCACTACTAGTGGTGACAACGAGTGTGTCTCGGTCGACGACCGCGCGCGATTCGCGGTCGAAGTGGATGCTTATTCCGTAGCGTACCCCCTCACGTTGCAGCAGTCCGTGCTTGCCCTCGACCACCTGAGCATCGATCTCGATAGTCTTGAGCTTCTCACCCTTGGGCCGCAGTTCGCCACGATCGATCCAAGCCCACTTGTAGCAACCGGTGAGTTGCACGAGCATGACCGGAATGAGCATGGCGGAGATCGGACGGCGGTAGTTCATGGCACCCCCTCCTGTTGGATTCCTATGCGAGAAGGGATAGGGAATGGGCGTCAAGTGCGAGTCAAGTCCTGAGGAAGGTGAGAAGCCCGGTTGAATGACCGGGCTTCCAATGCAGTGTTGTAGCCTTCATGGAAGTCTGCTTAGAGCGTACCGATCGGGATTACTCGTGGCGAGACGCCCGATGTGTGTTCACCAACTGAACTCACCAGGCTCACAAAGCAAGGATCTTCCTCTAAGATGCAGCCCCGACAGCTCGTGGAAAGCGGGCCGTCTTCCAGGCACTCCGACAGGGAGAAGGTTGTCTTTGCCGTGTCTTTGCCGTAACCTGTGCCGACTGACCTGAAAGCATGCACGCTGCGCTCCTCGCCATTCTATTTGATGCGGGGTTGAGGGGTTTGGACCGTATTCAAGAGGCCGGTGCAGGGAGCCCGGCGGATTGGCCCGGCGGCTGGCAGCCGGTCGCGGGTGAGTGGGACTTCGGCGAATGGAGAGGCACACATGGGACAGCGGAGCGCTCGGTCAGAGGATCATCTCGGGAATAGGCGTGCTGGTGCAGGGTCGGATGAGGAGGGTCGGTCCTCCACAACGGCGCCCCTGCTTCGCGACTTCGCTCAGGACGCACGCTTTGCCGTGCGTGCCCTCAGGCGGCAGCCGGGCTTCGTGGCCGCGGCGCTGCTCACGCTGGCGCTGGGCATCGGCGCCAACGTAGCGATGTTCAGCGTGGTCAACCTGGCCCTATTTCGCGCTCTCCCGTACGCCGAGTCGGACCGGCTGGTGCTGGGTCGAACGCAATGGCCCGGCGGAGGGATCGGCTGGACCGTCTCTGCCCCCGACTACTACGACGTGCTCGAGCAGTCGACATCGTTCGAGTCACTGGAGGCGATCACGCCGTTCACGCGTGACTTCACGGTCACCGGTGCCGGCGAGCCGGAACGCATCTCCGGGGCGTGGGTTTCACCGGGCTTCTTCGGCACGCTCGGCGTGGCGCCGCTGCTAGGGCGAGAGTTCCTCGACGAGGAAGGCGAACCGGGCGGCGAGCGGGTCGTGATCCTCAGCCACGACTTCTGGCAGAGGCGCTTCGGCGGCGATCGCGGCGTCATCGGCTCGGCTCTGACAGTTGATGGCGCCCCGCAGACGGTGGTGGGCGTCATGCCGGCAGGCTTCGAGTTCGTCGTGGACGTCGACGCTTGGGCGCCGATGGTGAGGGGCGAGATGTTCGCGGCGGCGCGGCAATTCCACAACTGGC
>CANPVY010000055.1 GCA_947581845.1 uncultured bacterium
GCGCGCGCGCAGCACGACCACGTGACAGTCGGCGCTCCGCATCACCCGATCGATATTTCGGCCGATTACCGTGCGCGGATGCCGGCCTGGGCCGCGCCAGCCCATCACGACCATGTCGATCTTCCGTTCTTCGACCTCGTCGATGATCGCGCGTGCCGGGCTGTGCGCGATCCGGATGGTCGAGCTGAAGGGCGTGCCGCGCTCGGCGATCATGTCACTGGCCTGGTCCAGGACCTCGTCGCGCGCCGCCCGGATATAGCGGTGCCCGACCCGTAGCGGCGTCTGTGTCGGCACCGTGATCACGTGCAGCAGGATCACCTCGCCGTCGTGCGAGTCCGCCATCAGCGCGGCAAAGTCGATCAGCGCCCGTGCGCGCGCCGGGTTCGCCACCGGTACCAGCACGCGATAGCGGTCCGCGCCGGCAAGCCCGTGCGCCAGCACGACCGGCGTGGCGTATTTCGCGCGCTCGCGTTTACGGGCGTAGGTGTAATGGATCAGGAAGCCGGTACCGATCCAGCCTGCCACGAAGTACCAGGCGATCGGCGAGAAGTGGAACATGAACCCGGCGATCGCGACCATCAGGAGGATGGCCAGGATGGGAACGACGGGGAAGAACGGTGTCAGGAAGCCGTAGTCCAGCATCGCGCCGTATTTTCGACGGATCGTCATGATCGCCAGGTTCACCTGCAGGAACAGCAGCAGGAACATCACGTCCGCCGCCGCCGCGACATCCGCGATCGGGATCGCCAGCGCCATGAAGATGATGAGACCCCCGCTGGCCAGCAGCGCCAGGTAGGGCGTGCGCGTGCGCTCGTGCACCCGCGAGAAGAAGTCCGGCAGATTGCGGTCCCGGCCCATCGCGAACGAGACGCGCGTCGAGCTGAAGGTCGTCGCGTTGAGCGCCGACATCGTGGACAGGAGGCCGCCGATCAGCAGCAGCGTCGTGCCCAGCGGCATGAACTGCCGCGCCGCCTCCGCCAGGCCCAGCTCCGCGTGCACGCCCAGCCACTCCCACGTCGCTTGGCCGGAGCCCGTGTCCACCGCGCCCAGCGCCGTGATCGCCACCAGGATGTAGATGGGGATGACCACGGCCAGCGACCAGAAGACGGCGCGCGGGATGTTCCGCTTCGGGTGCCTCACCTCCTCGCCCGCCTGCACGATGATCTCGTAGCCCTCGAAGGCGATATACGTCAGCCCCATCGCGGTGAGCACGCCGCCCAGGCCCTTCGGCGTGAGTGGCGTGAAACGCTCCCAGGACGTCGGCTCGCCGAACATCGCGTAGAGCCCGCTCGCTACGAACAGCCCGATCACCATCAGCTTCGCGACCGTGACGATGTTGCCGGCCAGCCCCGTCTCACCCACGCCCTTGAAGTTGATGGCGATGAACATGAGCGCGATCGCCACCGCCAGCGGCTTCTCCAGCATCGCGCCGCTGAGCCCGAACGGGATCCAGCCCAGCTCGTCGAGCACCAGGCCCAGATAGGCGCCGAAGCCCAGCGCGTAGAGACTGCCCGCCACCGCGTGCGCGAACCAGCTCATCCAACCGGCCAGGAACGCGTTGGCGCCGGGCAGGCCCTCTTTGACCCAGAGATAGCCGCCGCCCGCCTCGGGGATGGCGGAGCCCAGCTCGGCGTAGGCGAGCGCGGTGAGCAGCGTGACGATCCCGTTGGCGGCGAACGCGAGGATCAGGCCGGGGCCCGCCGCACCGGCCGCGATCCCGGTGAGCACGAAGATCCCGGCCCCGATCATCGCGCCCACGCCCACCATGGTGATGGTGAAGAGGCCGAGCTCGCGGCTGAGTTCGGTCTTCGGCTCGGTTCGCGGCATGCGGTGCGCCGGCTATCCGAAGCGCGCTAGCAGCTGGCGAGGCCGCCGGCGAGCTCGCCGCCGTCGATCACGAACGTCTGACCCGTGATAAACGGCGCCTCGTCCGAGGCGAGGAAGGCGAACAGTGCGGCGACCTCCTCCGGCCAGCCATGTCGGCCCAGCGGGATCTTGCGGTTGACCTCCTCGATCATCTCGGGCGTGTACTCCGCCTCCTGCATCGGCGTCATGATGTAGCCCGGGCAGACCGCGATGACCCGCACGCTCGGCGCGAGCTCCAGCGCCAGCGAGCGGGTCAGCTCGACCACACCCGCCTTCGATGCGTTGTAGTCCGCGTAGAACGGATAGCCCATGAGCGCGTTGGTCGAGCCCATGTTGAGGATCACACCGCCACCGCCCGCGATCATCCGCCGCGCCGCGCCCTGGGCGACGTAGAAGACGCCATGCAGGTTCGTGTCGATCACCTGCCGCCATTCCTCCGGCGTGATCTCGAGGAACGCGTGACGGATGCTGATGCCGGCGTTGTTGATCAATACGTCGAGACCGCCGAGCAGCTGGTCCAGCTGGTCGAAGGCGCGCGTGACCTGGCCGGGGTCCGAGACGTCCGCCGGGATCACACCGGCCAGCTCCGGCAGCTCCTGGTTGATGCGCTTGCAACCCGATTCGTCTCGGTCGAGAACCACAACCCGCGACCGCTCCTCCAGGAAGCGCGCTGCGGTCGCGGCGCCGATCCCGCTGGCGCCGCCGGTGATCAGTACCCGTTTGTCTTTCAGGCCACGCATGCTCGCTCCTTGTCAGGATCCGGCCAGGCCGCCGCCGTCCACCACCAGCGAGATGCCGGTGACGGCGGCCGCCGCGTCGCTGGCCAGGTAGAGTGCCGCCTGCGCGATATCCTCCGGCTGCGCGATGCGGCCCAGCGGGCGCTCTGCCGCCTCGGCCAGGAGCCGCTCGACCGGCACGCCGAGCTGCTCCGCTTCACTGCGCAGCATCGGCGTGTCGGTATCGCCGGGACAGATGCAATTCACACGGATGCTCTCCGGGCCGTGGTCCAGCGCCATCGCCCGGCTGAGCTGCACGACCGCGCCCTTCGAGGCGCAGTACGCCGCAGCCCGGCGGCCGCCCACCAGGCCCCAGCCGGAGGCGATGTTGATGATGGTACCGCCGCCGACCTGCGCCATCACCGGGATCGCGTACTTGGAGAGCAGAAAGACCGACCTCAGGTTGACCGCCATCACCCGGTCCCAGTCCTCCTCGCTCGTTTCCGGCACCGAGGCGCGGCGGAT
>CANPVY010000056.1 GCA_947581845.1 uncultured bacterium
GTCGCTTGCGCGCGCGTCCTGCACAGGATAAGTGGTGCGCGAACGAGCATATCGAGCACCTGATCGATTGCGATGCCCTGATGGTCCGGCGGATCGAAGCCATCTTGGCGAAGCAGGGCGCACGGATTCAGGACCGCGACGACGAAGCGGACAACCGCAAGGTATTCGGGAGCGGCGCCCGCGAGGCCGCCGCCGACGCCCTGCTGGGTCGCTTGAGGGCAAGCCGATCGAGCCTGCTCGACCATGTTCAGGCGCTGCCGCTAGAGCGCTGGTCCCAGACCGGTGCTCACGAGCGCTATGGCCCGATTTCTATATACCAGATCCTGCGGCACGTGATCTGGCACGATTACCACCACTTCCAGGGGATTCGACGCCTCGTCTCGGGTTAGGATCGTGGCGACCCGCTATCTCGGTTTGATGTCGGGCACCTCGCTCGACGGCATCGATGTCGCGCTGGTCCAGGTGGACGAGCAGGCTGGACGCCTGGGTGCGTTTCTGGAGGCCTTTCTGTCAGTGCCGTACGCGCCCGAGCAGCGTCAGGCCATCCGCGAGGCGCTGACCGGCAGCGCTCAGCAGCTCTGCCGCCTGAACTTCGAGCTCGGCGGGTGGTTCGCCGCGGCGGCGCTCCGGCTGCTCGAATCGGCCGCAGTGGTCGCCGCCGACCTGGCTGCGGTGGGCTCTCACGGGCAGACGATCTGGCACGAGCCTCCGGTCCCAGGCGCCCGAGGTGCAACGCTGCAGCTGGGCGAGCCGGCCGTGATCGCGGAGCGTCTGGGTGTGCCGGTGATCTCGGACTTCCGGACGCGTGACATGGCGGCAGGTGGCCATGGGGCACCACTGGTCCCGCTCATCGATCAGCTGCTCTTCTCGCTTCCCGATGGCTGGCGCGCGCTCCAGAACATCGGCGGGATGGCGAACGTCACGCTGCTGCCACCAGAGGGCTCGCAGCAGCCGGTGATCGCCTTCGACACCGGCCCCGGCATCGCGGTCATCGACGCGGCCGTGGAGATCCTGAGCGGCGGCGCCGAGCGCTACGACGCCGACGGGCGACGGGCTGCCGCGGGCACCGTGAACGAAGAGCTGCTGGCGCGACTGCTGGACGACGACTACTTCGGCGACAAGCCACCGAAGTCGACGGGGCGTGAACGCTTCGGCGAACCCTACGCTCGAGAACTGATTCGTGGCGGCAGGGAGCTGGGCATGGAGGACGACGACCTGGTCGCCACGGCCACGGCGCTCACAGCCCGCAGCATCGCAGATGCCTACCGGCTCGTGGATCCGCAAGCGCTGCCCGGTGAGTGTGTCGTCTCCGGCGGTGGCGCCCGGAACCCGACGCTCATGCAGATGCTCGCCGAGGCGCTCGATCCTATCCCCGTGATCGATCTGTCGGCGCTCGGCTGGGATCCCGACGCGAAAGAAGCGGCCGCCTTCGCGATCCTCGCGCATCTGTTTCAGACCGGCAGGCCCGGTAACCTACCGTCGGTCACCGGCGCCGCCGGGCCGCGCGTCCTAGGCAAGCTGACACCGCCATGAACCCGGCGCGCCTGGTCTTCCCCGCGCTCCGCTGGGAGAGCCGCACACCTGACGAGGTGTGGCCGGATGTGCGCGCCGCTCTCGACCTCGGTGTGGGTGGCTTCGTCGTCTTCGGCGGGAGCGTGATGGCCATGAAGGAGCTGGTGGGCCGCGCGCTGGAGCACGCGGGCCGGCCGGTTCTCTTCGCTGCCGATCTCGAGCGCGGAGCCGGGCAGCAACTGGAAGGAGCGACTCCGTTGCCACCCGCGGCGGCGCTGGCCGGTATGACGGACCGTGGGCTGCTCGTCGCCGCTCGCATGACGGCACAGGAGGCGGCTTCGGCAGGCATCGGCTGGGTGCTGGCTCCGGTGGCCGACCTGGATGTGGAGCCGGCGAACCCGATCGTCGGGACGCGCAGCTTCGGGGCCGATCCGGCGGCAGTCGCGGACATCGTTCGCGTGTGGGTAAGGACGGCGCAGGACGAAGGTGTTCATGCCTGCGCGAAGCATTTCCCGGGCCACGGACGAACCACTGCGGACTCGCACGCCGAGTTGCCGGTCGTCGGGGCGACACGCGGCGAGCTGGATGTGGATCTGACGCCGTTCGGCGCGGCGATCCAGGCCGGGGTTCGCACCGTCATGATGGCGCACGTGGTTTACCCGGTGCTCGACCCCTCCGGTGTACCGGCCAGCCTGTCGCCGCCGGTCTATCGACTTCTGCGAGACGAGCTGCGGTTTGACGGGGTCGTTGCCAGCGACGCGCTCATCATGCACGCCATCTCGGCGTCGGGCCGGTCGGAGACGGAGGCGGCGGTGGAGGCAGTGCGGGCTGGCTGCGATGCTCTGCTCTACCCCTCGTCGCCCGAAGAAACCGTGGTCGGGCTCAACGCCGCAATCAGTTCCGGGGCACTGGAACGGGCGCGCGTCTCGGACGCGGTGGAGCGGGTGGAGCGGTTGGCGGCTGACGCGCGGATCGAGTTGGGCGATCCGGTGCCCGAGCCGAGCAGCGCTCAAGCTCTGGAGCTGGCGACGTCGTCGATCCTGCCTGTTCGCGGGATGTTCCCTCGCTGGTGGCCCGGGCAAAGCCTACGGGTCCACGTCATCGACGACGACATCGTGGCGCTGCCGGATTCGCTCTCGGTGCCCGCAGCGCCACCTCGCGATCGCGGCGAGTTGGCCCGTGCCCTGGAAGCCCGCGCTGCACGGGTAGAGGGTCCCTCGTACAGAGGGCCCGCGGTGGATCTCATCGCCATCTTCTCGGAAGTCAGGTCGTGGAAAGGCAGGGCGGACCTCGCACCCGAGACGGCGAGCGCGGCGCTCGCAATGATCGAGAAGGCGCCGGAAGCCGTCGTGGTGCTGTTCGGCCATCCGCGGCTCGCCGATCAGGTGCCCAGCGCGGCGACCGTCGTCTGTGCCTGGTCCGGCGATCCGCTGATGCAGGAGGCGGTGGCCGAGCGGCTCATCGTCACCCCCACCTGATGAACGCCCTCGACTGGCTGGTCATCGGGGCCTACCTGGCAGGTACGCTCGCCCTCGGCATCTGGTTCTCGCGCCGCGGGGCCAGAAGCTTTGCCGACTTCTTCGTCGGCGGACGCGCGCTCCCCTGGTGGCTGGCCGGCACCTCGATGGCGGCCACCACTTTCAGCGTCGATACGCCTCTGTACGTCACTGGCGTCGTGGCACGCCGCGGGATCGCCGGTAACTGGGAGTGGTGGGCCTTCGCCATCAGCCATGTGCTGATGATCTACCTGTTCGCCCGACTCTGGCGCCGCAGCGACATCGTCACCGACGTCGAGCTCACAGAGATCCGCTACGGCGGCCGACCGGCGGCCGTCTTGCGCGGCGTGCGCGCCTTCCTCTTCGCCCTCCCCATCAACTGCATCGGCATGGGCTACGCCATGCTGGCGATGCGCAAGGTCATCGAGGTGCTCGGCTTGTGGAGCGCACTCCCCGTGAATTTGCCCGGCGAGCCGCGCCTGTGGATCGTCGTGGCGATCTCGATCCTCGTTTTGATCTACGCGGGCCTCGCCGGGCTGTGGGGCGTTGTGACCACCGACTTCATCCAGTTCGTGCTTGCCCTCGTCGGCGCGCTGCTGGTCGCTGGCTTCGCGCTGCCGGATGTGGGCGGCATCGCGGGCATCAAGATGACCCTGACCGAGCGCGGCCTTGGCGACCGTCTGGACTTCATGCCCTGGTCGGACGTGGCCCAGCTGTCGATGACCACATTCATCGCCTACATCGGCATCCAGTGGTGGGCGTTCCAGAGGAGCGACGGCGGCGGGATGTTCATCCAGCGCTTCATCGCCTCGAAGACCGAGGCCGAAGCGGCGAAGGCGGCCTGGCTGTTCAACCTGCTGCACTACGTGGTGCGGACCTGGCCGTGGATCGTGGTGGCCCTCGTGGCGCTCATCCTCTATCCAGCGCTCGCCGACCCCGAGATCGGCTACATCCAGATGATGGTCGACTACCTGCCCGCCGGGCTCCTCGGCCTCGTGGTGGCCTCGTTCCTCGCCGCCTTCATGTCCACCGTCTCCACCCAGATCAATTGGGGTGCCAGCTACATCGTCAACGACCTCTACCTGCGCTGGGCCCGCCCGCAGGCCGCCGACCGCGAGCGCGTCTGGATCGGCCGGCTGGCGTCGGTGGTGATCGTCGCCCTGGCGGCCACTGCCGCCTTCTACGCCCAGGACATCGGCACCGTCTTCCGCTTCATGATCGCCATCGGCACCGGCCCCGGCGCCGTGCTGATCCTGCGTTGGTTCTGGTGGCGGGTTAACGCCTGGGCCGAGCTCGCTTCCATGCTCGCCGGGATGATCATCGCCGTCCTGTCCTACGTGCTGCCGGCCCTCGACGAGATCGACTTCGGCGTCCGCCTGGCGATCACCGCCTTCGGTTCCATGGCGGTCTGGCTGCCGACCATGCTGCTGACGCGGCCCGAATCGGAGGAGACGCTGGCGCGCTTCTACCGCCGCACGCGACCGGGCGGTCCCGGCTGGTGGCGCCAGCGCCAGCTCACTGGCCTTTCCCCACTGCAGGATCTCGCTGGGGACCTGCGGGCCGGCGCGTTGGCGATCGTCTTGCTATTCGCTCTAATGTTCGCTGTCGGCTGGCTGGTGCTGGGCGCGTGGCTGAAGGCCGGCGCGGCACTCGCGGTCGCCGCTCTGGCCGCCCCGCTGCTCACGCGCTCCCACGGGAGGAGGCGCATCGCCGATCTTTGACCCCCCAGGATCCTCAGTCGTAGATTCCGGGCGCATGTTCCCGTCCACTCGGTCCATCACCGGCGCTGCGGTTCCGGCAATGAGACGGATCTGCGCGAGTACGTGGTTCGCTCTGGCTATCGCGTTCGGCGGCGCCTGCGCTCCGCGTGTGCCAGACCTGAGCGGCCCTCCGCCGATACCGCCGCGCGCCGGCCCGCTCGCCATCGACGTGGTCTACCCGCGCGATAGCAGTCTCATCACGGCGCGGGACTCCAACTTCATCTTCGGCTCCGTGGGCAACGGTAGCGCCCGGCTCGCGATCAATGGACAGTCGGTCCCGGTGGAGCCGAACGGCGCCTTTCTCGCCTGGCTGCCGGTTCCGCCCCCGCTGGAGGACACGCTGGTCCGCTATGAACTGGTCGCTTCCCTGCGAGGGGAGG
>CANPVY010000057.1 GCA_947581845.1 uncultured bacterium
GCCAGGCCGATGGCCCGTAAGTCGGGGAGCACACGCAGGTACTGCTCACCCGCCTTGGGACTGGTCAGAACGAATATCGCTCGCGTGATCACCAGAGGACTGCCTTTGCGACGACGCACCTGCCAACTTCGGACCCACGTCGGTCTCGCGGAGACCGACGCTCAGGTGTATGGAACGAATCGTGCCGGCGCGGGCGCTATCGCTAAGTTATTTTATTTCAAAAGCTTATGAGACTCACCCGGCAGCGTGCCCCGCCCGGGAGAGGGGACATACTGCCCCGACATGTCGAGTCGCATGCACGGATCTGCCCCAGCCGGAGGCTCAACGCCGGCCGTCGGTGCGGGCGTGGTTGGGCTTGAACGGGAGTCGGAGTTCGAAACAGGCGCCGGGCTGGGCATCCTTGACATGCGACAGCTCGCCGCCCAGCAGCCGGGCGAGTTCGCGTGAGATGGCCAGGCCCAGGCCGGCGCCGCTCTTGGGCGCTTTCGCCGTGCCGGCGCGGTAGGCCTCGAAGACGTGATCGCGCATGGCCGGGTCGACTCCGGGGCCCGTGTCATGCACGGTGATCGAGTAGCCCGAGTCGTCGCGGGCGAGCTGGAGATCGACGCGTCCACCCGGCCGCGAGAACTTAATGGCGTTCGAGAGCAGGTTAAGCAGGATCTGGCGAACCCTGGTGGGGTCGGTTTGCGCGATCGCGCGGTCGTCCAGTCCGGAGACGTGCAGCTCGATTTCCTGTCTGTCGGCCGTCGGCCGCACGGTGGCCACGACCTCACGTACCAGCGCCCGCAGGTCGGCCTCTTGCATGACGAGCTCGAGCTGGCGAGCCTCGATACGGCTGAGGTCGAGCAGGTCGACGACCAGGCGTTGCAGCTGTTGGGCGCCCTCGAACGCGTAGGTAGCGCCCTCGCGAACGCGGCTCTCCGACTCGCCGGCCAACTTGCGCAGGCGATCGGTCCAGCCGACCACGCCGGCAGCTGCATTCTTGATCTCGTGATTGACGACGGCGAGGAACCCGCTGCGCTGCTCGGCCAGGTGGGCGTTCTCGACGGCGACGGCGGCCTGGGCAGCCAGAAGCTCAGCCAGGTCCTCGTCTTCGACGCTGAACTCGTCGGCGCCGATCTTCTCGGTCAAGTAGAGGTTGCCGAACACCCGATTGCCCGCGCGTATGGGGACGCCAAGCAGCGAGCGCATCGGCGGATGACCTTCCGGGAACCCCGCGAAGTCGGGGTGGCTCTGCAGGTCCTTGAGCCGAATTGTCTGCGCGTCGCGGAGCATGATGCCCAGCGTGCCGCGGCCTGTGGGCCACGGGCCCAATCGCGCGACGATCTCCGGATCCAGCCCGGAGTGCAGGAAGCGCTTCAACGACTTGCCGCTGCTGTCGAGGACGCCGAGCGCCGCATAGCGGGCCTTGATGACGTCGCGTGCCGAATCGACGAGCGTCTGCAGGACCTCATCCAGGGACAGGGTACTGTTGAGCGCGTTGCCCACGCGGATGAGAGCCTGGAGGCGTTGCAGGTTATCGTCCTGGGCGGCGCGCAGCTCGGTGAGCTCCTGCAAGCGCTTGGCGTCGGCTTCGAAGATGTGCGCGTTGTGGAGAGCGATCGCCGCCTGGGCGGCGAGTGCTTCGAGGATCTCCCCGTCGCCCTCGTCGAAGTCGCGCTCCTCTCTCGGATTGAAGGCGAAGATGGTCCCCAGTGGGGCATCGCCGTAGTAGAGAGGCGAGATGACGACCTTGCGCGTTCCCAACTTGCCGGCGACGGCGAGGTCGGTGCGCGGGTCTCCAAAGACGTCATTGACGATGAGGGTGCGCCGCGTCGTGATCGCGTGGCCGTTGAGGCTTCCCTCCAGCGTGAGAATCTCGCCGAGCCCGACCCGCGCGTCCGGGCTCGTGGCGACGACCTTCAGGTGCGGAACGGCAACTTGCGGCGAGGCCTCACGGCACTCCGTTACCACAGCCGACTCGGCGTCCAGCAGCCGGGCGGCGTGATCGCAGATCTGAGCTAGGATTTCCTCGTGAGCCAGCGAGGCGCTGACGGCTCGGCCGACATCGACCAGAGCGCGGAGCCTCGCTTCGCGCGAGCGATCAGAGTTCTTCATTCCGGGCTGTGGGCACCCTCAGTCTCATATCTCTTGAGCTTGCGGTAGAGCGTGCGCCGGTCGATGCCGAGGATCTCGGCCGCCTCCGTCTTCTTCCAGCGTACGCTCTCCAGTACCCGGAAAATATACTCGCGCTCCAGATCTTCAAAAGTCCAGCGCTTCCGTTGCGCCTCGTCAAGGATGGTGGCGCCCTCGTCCGTCTCCTCGGCATCGCTGGGCAGCTCGAACCCGAGGGTGGCGCTGCCGCCGCTGGCGTGGAGCACGACGCCGCGTTCGATGAAGTTCTCGAGCTCGCGGACGTTGCCGGGCCAATGGTAAGTCATCATACGATCGAGTGTACGCGCCGGCAGCTTGGGGGGCTCGATCTCGTAGAGCTCGGAGTACTTCTGCAGGAAGAAGTTGGAGAGCAGCGGGATGTCGTCCTTACGGTCGCGTAGCGGGGGCACCTCGATAGGGAAGACATTCAGCCGGTAGTAGAGGTCCTCCCGGTATTGCCCGGAAGCGACCCGCTTCTTGAGGTCCTGGTTGGTGGCCGCGATGAGGCGGATGTTGATGGGAACGGGCTGACGGCCGCCCACCCGCATGATCAGGTTCTCCTGGAGCACCCGCAGCAGCTTGGGCTGCAGGGCCATCGACATGGTGCTGATCTCGTCCAGGAAGACGGTGCCACCGGAGGCCTCCTCGAACAGGCCTTTCTTGTTCTGGATCGCACCTGTGAAGGCACCTTTCATGTGGCCGAAGAGTTCGGACTCGAGCAGGTTGTCGGGAATCGCCGCGCAGTTGATCGGCATGAACGGCTTGCTGGCTCGATTGCTCGCCGCGTGGATCGCCCGGGCCACGAGTTCCTTGCCGGTGCCGGTTTCGCCTGTGACCAGCACGGTGGCCCGGCTGGGTGCCACGCGCGCGATCAGATCCACGACGCGCTGAAGCGCTGGGCTCTTGCCTACGATCTGGATCTCGCTGCCTACGCCGCGGGCCCGCTGCTTGAGGCGTGCCAGCTCGCGCCGCAGGTCCTGCTCCTCCAAGGCCCGGCGGATCGTCAGCACGAGCTCGTCGGTGCTGAAGGGCTTGTTGATATAGTCGAAGGCACCCTGCTTCATCGCCTCCACGGCGGTGTCCACGGTGCCGAACGCGGTCATGATCACGACCTGCGCGTCGGGCTGGCGAGCCGGCACCAGGCGCAGCACCTCCATGCCGTCCATACCGGGCAGGTTGATGTCGAGCAGGATGATGTCGAAGACGTCGTGCTCCATGGTGGCCAGCCCCTCCTCACCGCTTGCCGTGGCTGCCACCTCATAGCCGTGATCACCGAGCACCTCGATGAGCAGTCGGCGCAGCACTTCGTCGTCTTCGACGACCAGGATCTTTGCCGTAATCTCGAGCACCTCTACCTCGTCATGCATCGGATTCCACTGGTAAGAGGATGGTGAACGTGGCGCCGGTACCCGGGGTCGAGCGCGCCTCGATCGTCCCGCCATGCGCATGCACGATCTGCTTCGCCAGTGCGAGACCCAGCCCGGAGCCGCCCGAGCGCGAGAAGAATGGCGCGAATATGTAGGGCAGGTCTGCGGGATCGATGCCGGGGCCGTTGTCGCTGAATTCGATCTTGATGACCTCCCGCATGGGGCGCCCCACCACCGGCAGCCCCCGGTCCAGCTTCGCTTCCACGCTGACCACCCCGCCACCGGCAGACTCCAGCGCGCGTTGCGCGTTCATCAGCAGGTTGAGAAAGACCTGCTGTAGCTGCCCGGCATCGGCAGTGATCTCAGGCAGAAATGCCTGACAGTCCACGACGACGTCCACACTGGCTCGCTTCAGCGAGGGCTCCAGCAACTCCAGCACCCGCTCGACAACATCACATAAGCGCACGCGTGCGAGGCGCAGTTCACCCGGCTTCGCCAGCTCCACCAATCCGTGGGTCAGCCGTGCGATCCGGTTCAACTGTTGGGCGGCCGTCTCCAGTTGCTTCCCCGCGTCACCGTCTCCCAGCTCGGACTTGCGCAGGCTCTCCACAACGATCCCGATGGCGGTCAGGGGTGTGCCGATCTCCTGCGCGACGCTCGCCGCTAGCTGGCCCAGCGTGACGAGCTTCTCCGACTCTATGGCCTGCCGCTCGATCTGGCGGCGCTGCGAGAGATCGCGCACGATGGTCGAGCTGGCCAGGCTGCTGGACGCACCGTCCCGCGCCACTGTACTCGTCAGGCTCACCTCGACCTCGCGCCCGTCCTTCCTGAGCCGGCGCGTCTGGTAGTCCCGCACCGCGCCCAGCTCGCGCAGGGCCTTGCGTAGCCGTTCCGGCTCCCGCGCCTCGATCAAGTCCAGCGGGATCAGCCGCGTCACCGGCTGGCCGACAATCTCGTCGGACGCGTAGCCGAACATCTCCTCGGCCCCACGATTCCAGGCGACGATCTGCTCCTGGTCATCCACGGCCCAGATCGCGTCCGCCGAGTCGGCCAGCAGCTCGGGCCAGCGCGCCTGCGGACCCGACGACGGCATGCAGTACACTCCGGTCATGCCGGCCGAACCCGGCGTCACACGCACGTCCCAATAGGTCTTGCCGATCCGCACGGCCGGCAGAGAAGCCGGGGTCACCCTGCGCGGCGGCGGGCTCAAGAGCGCTAGGAGGCCCTCGTCCAGCTCGGAGCCCAGTACTAGCGAGACTGGGCGGCCCGCCACCTGCGAGGCGGGCAGCCCGAAGGCCGACTCGCAGGCCCGGTTCAGGTAGACAACACAACCCCGCCGATCGACGAAGAAGATCGGATCAGGCAGGCCGTCCAGGATCATCAGCTCCAACGTCTCCACGCTCCCTTAGCGCTGCGGTCGGGGCACCCCGTTTGGGAGCTTTGAACATTCCGTGCCGTGCACGCCAGGCGTCGGCAGCGGGCGAGCTGACGGCTTTAACACATTGGCCTGCAAGGGGTTACAAGAACGGCCCCCTCAGGTCAGGCCGTTGGCCTGCGAATTCCAGAACAGCTCGGCTCTGCCGACATGGGGCAAAGTGCCACAATCATAAGTTCCAAGTTCCCGCCCCCTGCGCAAGGGCAACGGGGACGCGGATGGATGGCGGATTTGGCGCGGCTGGGACAGTGGGTCCAAGACCTCTCGTGTCCGCTGTCCCGGTGTGAGGCACGATGTCACGCAAGGCAGCGCCCGAGCGTAGCGGGGCCTATGCGTAACCTTTGCACTGACAAGCAATTGAGCGGTCGACCCTTCTGTGGTACAGCTTGTGCATGCAATTGAGGCTGCTCTCCGCTCGCGAGGCTCAATCCGGTGCCACAGCGCCCGTGGGCGGCAAGTTGAGCGAGCCCGGGTAGCCTGCCGGAAAAAAAGATGGTTGGGGCTAATCGCACGAGGACTGGCAGAGTTATCCGGGCTCGCTTTTCTATTGCCGTAATGGCCGGCTGATCTCAGGCGGGCTGGTTCGGCGGACTGCTCTTCTCTCCTCAGGTGTATCGAATCAGTCTCTTGCCGAAAGCCTTCACGGTGAAGACCGGACAGGGCGCGCGGCGCACGAGCTGCTCGGTGACGCTGCCCAGGAGCACGTGGCTGATGCCGGTCAGGCCGTGGCTGGCGATGACAATGAGGTC
>CANPVY010000058.1 GCA_947581845.1 uncultured bacterium
GAAGGTGCTCTCCTTCAGGCGGCCATATCCCGGCGCGATGGCGTAACCCCGCTCCGCCAGGCGGCGGGCGACCTCGACCCCGCTGACTCCGGCAGGGACGGCCACGCAGCTCACGGAGGGGGACCTGCGGCCCTCACGCGCCAAGAGCTTCAACTCGATGCCGTGATCCTCGCGCATCTCGTCTACCCAGTGCCAGGTGCGTTCCGCCATCGCGCGGTGGCGTGCCCAGCGGGCCTCCAGGCCCTCGGCCTCGATCCGTTCCAGCTGCGCATCTAGCGCGAACAGCAGCGAGACGGCTGGTGTGTTGGAGGTCTGACGCTTCGCAACCGCCTTTTCGAAGGCCTCGAAGTCGAAGTAAAGGCCACGCCCGGGAATCTCAAGCGACGTGTCATATGCCCGTTGCGAGGCGACTGCGAACGCCAGGCCAGGTGGCAGAGCCATGCCTTTCTGCGACCCGCTGAGCGCGAAATCGAGGCTCCATGCGTCTACTTCCACCGGCGTCGCACCCAGCGAGGTGACACAGTCGACCACAACGAGCGTCTCCGCTGAGACCTCGCGCACGGTTGCAGCCAGTTCCGCGAGGGGGTTCAACACACCGGTGGAGGTCTCCGAATGCACGACGGTCACCGCGTCGTAAACCCCGCTGGCCAGCGCCTCAGCCAGCGCAGCTGCTTCGTTCGCGTCGCCCCACTCCACATCCAGCCGGTCCACCTGCTTAGCGCAGGCCTGCGCGATTCTGTAGAACCGCTCACTGAAGGCGCCACACACCAGCGTGAGGACGCGACGGCGCACGCAGTTGCGCACGGCCGCTTCCATAAACCCGGTGGCCGAGGAAGTGGAGACGTAGACTGGACGCCGCGTTCGGAAGAGCACCTGCAGCCGCGGCGCGACGCGCTGCATGAGCGCCTCCATCTCCGGCCCGCGATGCCCGATGATCGGCTGTAGCATCGCCTGGAGGATTTCCGGTCGAACCTCAGTGGGACCGGGAAGAAAGAATCTGCCGAAACTCGACAATGGTGTGGAGTGGGCCCCGCATCTTCGTGGGTGTCTAGCCCTGCCCGGCCTTCCCCGCTAAGTATGCCGCCCGTAGATTATCGCCCGTCTTCAAGCCGACGCAACCCACTCGCCCTATTCCTTTTCGCCATGAGCGAGCAAGGGCATGACAGCATCCGAGCGCCATGAGGCGACGCGGCCGCTAACACAGCGGGGTGCCGCCTCGCGGCCAGAGTGCCTTGAGCACAGGCGTGCCTTGCCGACACGTCTCGAACAGGCCCGCCGCTATCTGCACGAGCGCGGGCTCGGCCCGAGAAGCCCGTAGGGAGGTGAGACGCTTGAAATCGCACACCCAATACCGGACCTTCAACACCAAGCGCAGTCAGGAGATCAACCACATCACACCGTGGGTGGAGGACGAACTGGCTGAGAGCGGTATCCAGGAGGGCTTCTGCCTGGTCAGCGCCATGCACATCACGGCTTCCGTGTTCGTCAACGACAACGAGTCTGGCCTCCACCAGGACATCCTTGACTGGTTGGAGGGCGACGTCGCTCCCTGGGAAGCGCATCCGGCACGCGGCGATGACTACCTCCACAACCGCACCGGCGAGGACAACGGCGCCGCCCACCTGCGCAATCTCACCGTCGGTCACGAGGTGCTCATCCCGGTGACCAAGGGTAAGCTCGACCTGGGCCCCTGGCAGCGCGTCTTCTACGGAGAATGGGACGGTCGCAGGCCGAAGCGAGTCGTGCTCAAGATCATCGGGGAGTAGCCGCTCAGGGGTGGCCTTTTGCGAACGCCGTGTCGGACTTAGATTTGCGACGAGATGATGAGAGATCGTGTTAACCGGATGAACGGAGGTCGTGTCAGCCAGCAGGCTTTCGCGGTCGCGTTGCGGGACTGGCTGTATCCCGATGAGATCAGCCCCGGTCAGCGGGTACGCTGTCAGCTTCCAGGCTGCCACGCACTGCTGGGCCACAGCGGCCAGCACCTCCGTTTCCGGTCGCTGCTCCGCAGCGACACCGGCCTGCCACCCGAGTGGGTCGGCTGGTACTGCAGCCGTTGCGGACACCTGAACGTCTACTGCCCGATCGAGTAGCCCGGCCGCAGGGTCGCGGCTGCAAGAATCCATCGCTCCCCCGCGCACAGGCATCAGCCAGATCGGGCTCGCGCCTGTCCGGCTCTCTGAAGGGAACCTGCATGTCCTCGGTCGCCGCTGATTCGCTCGGGCCTTTGCGTCGCACGAGCCTGGTCGCGCTGGCGCTGACTGCCGCGCTGGCCCAGCCATCCGAATCGGCCGCTCAGGACAAGCGCCCCATACGGGCAACCGATCTCTACCAGATTCGCACGGCGAGCGAGGTGGCGCTGTCGGGGGACGGCCGCCATATCGCCTTCGTCGTGACCCAAATCGATTCAGCCGAGAACGCCTACTACAGTCACATCTGGGTGGCCAGCGCGGACGGCGATCAGCTACAGCAGTTCACCCATGGCAAGGTGCACGACACCAACCCCGTCTGGTCACCCGACGCCCGCAGGATCGCGTTTGTCTCGGATCGCGGCGGCGAGGAACCGCAGATCTACATCCTGCCTGCCGACGGCGGCGAGGCCTGGCAGCTCACCGAACTGGAACACGGTGCCCGGGACCCGATCTGGTCACCGGATGGCCAGGCGCTCCTCTTCACTTCCACGCTGACGACCCGGGAACTGGCGCAGGCGGCGACCGAGGGGGACACGGCTGTGACGAGCGATTCGCTTGCCACCGCCGACACGGCCATGTGGGGCTCACTGGAGGCGATTCGGAACTGGTTGGCCGCGAACGCCTTGCAGGGGGAACCCGCTGTCATCACGCGGCTCAATTTCCAGGGCGAGCGAGAGCTCGCCCCCATCGAGGCGTGGTCGCAGATCTTTGTGGTCGACCTCGCGGACAGGAGGCCGCGGCGTCTCACGGACGGGCCTTACGACTTCGAGGATCCCGACTTCGCGCCCGACGCGCATCGCATCGCCTTTGTCGCGACCATCACCGAGGGAACCCATCCCGACTATTCACTGAAGAGCGACCTCTACATCGCTGACCTGTACGGCGGCAGCCAGCAGAAAGTAGACATCCCTGGCTTCGCCGTCTTCAATCCTGCCTGGTCGCCGGACGGCTCGCGCCTAGCATTCACCGCCCGCGACACCGCCGAAGCGTCCTTGGCCAACACCGAGCTTGGGGTGATCGAGCTTGCCGACGGGGAGCCCGTGGGCGAGCTGGTTTGGCTCAACCGGCCGCTGGACCGTAGCGTCCGGCAGTTCCGCTGGGCGTCCGACGGTCAATCGATCTACTTCACAGGCCGGGTGCACGGCACCGTCCCGATCTATCGGGTGCGCATCGATAACCGGGAGATCCGCCAGATGGTCTCCGGAGAGCGCGGCGTGCTCAGCTTCGATATCGGGGGTAGAAACCTCGCCTACGTAATCACGGAGCCGGCGAACCCTTCTGAGGTTTACGTGGTCGAGGCCGCGGGCAACAGTGAGCGGCGTCTAACGGCACTGAACACGGGCTGGCTGTCGGGCGTCCAGGTACAACCCCACCGTGGCTTCTGGTTCCACAGCTTCGATGGTCGACGCGTTCAGGGCTGGCTCATTGAGCCGGTGGGCTACCAGAGTGGCCAGCTCTATCCGTTGGCTCTGGAGATCCACGGCGGCCCGCATGCAATGTGGGGTCCAGGCGAGCCCACCATGTGGCACGAGTTCCAGTTTCTCGCCGCGAACGGCTACTTCGTCCTCTACACGAACCCGCGCGGTAGCGACGGCTATGGCTACGAGTTCAAGCGCGCGATCCGGCGTGCCTGGGGCGAGCCGCCGATGGGCGACGTGCTCACCGCGGTGGATAGCGTCGTGGCGCGTGGCGGCGTGGATCCCGAACGGTTGGTGGTCACCGGCGGGAGCTACGCGGGCTACTTGACCGCGTACATCGTGGGCCACGACCACCGCTTCAAGGCAGCGGTCGCCCAGCGGGGCGTCTACGACCTGGCCGTCTTCTTCGGCGAAGGCAACGCCTGGCGACTCGTGCCACGCGAGTTCAGCACCTATCCCTGGGAGGACCACGAGTTGCTGCGGGCCCAGTCGCCCATCACCTACGCGCACCAGATCCGGACGCCGCTGCTCATCATGCACGCGGACCACGATCTACGCACGGGCGTCTCACAGTCGGAGATGCTCTACCGCACCCTGAAGGTTCTCCAGAAGCCGGTGGAGTATGTGCGCTACCCGCGGGAAGGGCACGATCTCTCACGAACGGGTGAACCCAGACTGCGC
>CANPVY010000059.1 GCA_947581845.1 uncultured bacterium
GGACGGTGCGGCGCTCGAAGCTAAGTTGGGTGCCTGGCTCGCTGACCCGGAGGCACGGAAAGTCGCGGGCGCGGCGGCGCTGAGCTACGTGCAGACCAACCTCGGCGCTGGCCGTCGCAGCGCCGAGCTCATCCTGAGGCTGCTGGCGGAGTGATCAGGCGACGGTAGGACTATCGCCGACGAACTGTAGCTCGTAGAGCCGGGCGTACAGCTTGCCGCGGGCGAGCAGTTGCTCGTGTGTACCTTCCTCGACCAGCTCACCGTGGTGCATCACGACGATGCGGTCGGCGTTCTGCACGGTGGATAGGCGGTGCGCGATCACCAGGCTGGTGCGGCCACGCATGAGCTCCTCCAGGGCGGCCTGGATCTGCGCCTCGATCTCCGAGTCCACCGAGCTGGTCGCCTCATCGAGGATGAGGATGCGCGGGTCGAAGGCCAGCGCCCGGGCGAACGAGAGCAGCTGCCGCTCGCCGACGCTGAGACTGGCGCCCCGCTCGCCCAGCGGCTGGCTGTAGGCCTGCGGCAGCCGGCGGATGAAGCGATCGGCGCCCACGCGCTCCGCCGCCGCCACCATCGCCTCCTCGCTGATCTCGTCGTTGCCCAGCCGGATGTTGAAGCGCGCGCTGCCGCTGAACAGGTAGACGTCCTGGAGAACGAGCCCGATGGCGCTGCGCAGCTCGCGCTGGGTGAGCTCCCGAATGTCTGTGCCGTCCAGCAGCACCGCACCCTTCTGTGGGTCGTAGAAGCGCATGAGCAGGTTGATCAGCGTCGTCTTGCCGGCGCCCGTGTGGCCGACGATTGCCAAGCGCTCGCCGGGCGCGGCCGTGAACGAGATGCCTTTGAGCACCCAGTCGGGCGGCTTGCCGTCGTCCTCATGCCCGGCCTTGTTGTAGGCGAACCAGACGTCGCGGAACCGGATCTCACCACGCACTCGCCTCGGCAGCGGGAGCGGCCGGGCCGCATTGGCGACGCTAGGCTCTGTATCGAGGAGCCTGAAGACGCGCTCCGAGCTGGCCATGGCGTTCTGCAGGATGTTGAACTTCTCCGAGAGGTCCTGGATCGGGCGGTAGAAGCGCCGTACGTACTGAAGGAACGCTGCCACGACCCCGACGGTCAGGGTCCCTTCCAGCACGTTCAGACCACCGTACCAGAGCACCAGCGCCACGGCGACGGCGGCGACCAGCTCGATGAGCGGCCAGAAGAGCGCGTAATAGGTGATGGAGCGCAGGTGCGCGTGCAGGTGGTCGGCGTTGATCGCCTGGAACTTGCGGAGCTCCGAACCCTCGCGGCCGAACAGCTGCACGACGCTCATCCCGGTAACGCGCTCCTGCAAGAACGCGTTGATCCGGGCCAGCCGGACACGGATGTCGCGGTAAGCGCGGCGCACGTTCTTACGGAACCAGTAGGCGGCGGCCCAAACGAGCGGTATCACGGTGAACGAGACGAGCGCGAGCTTCCAGCTCATGGCGAGCATGACGGCGACGATGAACACGAGCGTGAACACGTCGCCGAAGATCGCCACGACGCCGGAGGTGAACATCTCGTTCAGCACCTCCACGTCGCTCGTCAGGCGCGTCATCAGCCGGCCCACCGGATTGCGGTCGAAGAAGCGCAGGCTGAGCCGCTGCAGCTGGGCGAAGATCTCGGTGCGCAGGTCGTACATCACGCTCTGGCCGATCCAGGTGGTGAGGAGCGTCTCGGCGTAGCTCAAGAGCAGAGCGAGGACGAGGGTCAGCGCGTAGATTCCAGCCAGGATCGTCAGCAAGGCCAGGTCCCGGGCCGGGATGGCCCGGTCGATAGCGACGGCGGTGAGGTAGGGCCCGACCAGCTCGAGTCCGGAGGCGGCGATGAGCATGACGACCGCGACCGTTACCCGCAGCCGGTAAGGCCACAGGTAGCGGAGCAGACGCCGCATCAGGCGGGCGTCGTAGGCCTTGCCGAGGGCCTCTTCCTCGTGGAAATCGAGATCGGGACCGGGCTGCATAGGATGCGAAGCTATGCGGAAGCCGTGGGGCGAGGAAGGGGCAGCTGAGCGAACCACCTGCAGCGGATCTTGTGCCGGCCCGCGGAAGTACAAGGGAGCGCATGCAAGAGTACATACGCGTCAGGGGCGCATCCCAGCACAACCTCAAGGGGATTAACCTCGACATCCCCCATCGTGCGTTCACTGTCGTCACCGGACCATCCGGGTCAGGTAAGTCGTCGCTCGTCTTCGACACGATCTTTGCCGAGTCGCAGCGCCGCTATGTGGAGTCGCTGTCCACCTACGCCAAGCAGTTCTTGGAGCGAATGGAGCGACCGCAGGTGGAGGTGGTGGAGGGGGTGAGCCCCGCGGTCGCGATCCAGCAGAAGAACCCCACGAAGACCAGCCGCTCCACAGTGGGGACCGCAACCGAGGTCCACGACTACCTGCGCCTCCTCTGGGCACGCGTCGGGCGCACCTTCTGCCCCGACTGCGGACGCCAGATCAAGCCAGACACCGTGGCCAGCGCCATCGACTGCGTGCGCAAGTTGCCCAAAGGTACGCGCATCCAGGTCACCTTCCCGTTGCCCCTCTCCTCGGAGGTAAGCGACGAGCTGATCGTCGAGAACTTGCGGGCGCTCGGGTTCATCCGGGTGCTCGCTGACGGTCGTGAGGTCTACCTGGGTGAGGCGGGAGGGACGGCGGACGCCTCGCTGGGGCTGACGTCGGCCCACGAGCTGCTGGTGGTGGTGGACCGCCTGAAGGTGGGCGAGGCTTCGCGCGCAAGGCTCGCCGATTCACTGGGTACCGCCTTCGCGGAGGGCGAGGGCGAGGCATTGGTGCTGGCGCTGGACGGCAAGGGTGACGAGGAGAGGCTGGCCTTCAGCGAGCGGTTCCGCTGCCCCGACTGCTCGCGCAGCTTCCCCGAGCCGGTGCCCACGCTGTTCTCCTTCAATAGTCCGCTGGGCGCCTGCTCCACCTGTAACGGGTTCGGGGCGACGCTGGAGTTCGACCTGAACCTCATCATCCCTGACCCGGAGCGCTCGCTGGCCGACGGCGCCGTGGATCCCTGGACCAAGCCGCGCTACGAGAACCGGCGTTACTATCTGAAGGAGCTGGCCCGCAAGCACAAGGTGTCGATGCGTGTCCCCTGGAAGGATCTGCCCGAGCGCTTCAAGAAGATCGTGCTCTACGGCGACCGTGGCTTCGAGGGCGTATTGGAGCAGTTGGAGCGGCTCAGGCGGGAGAAGCGTTACAAGCAGTACATCCGCGTCTTCGTGCGCCGGTACCAGACCGCGCAGACCTGTCCGGAATGTGGCGGCACACGGCTCAAGCGCGAGGCGCTCAATGTGAAGGTCGGCGGCCGGACGATCGCCGAGGTCAGCGCCTTGCCGGTAGAGGAACTACGCGGCTGGCTGGAGCAGTTGAAGTTGACGAAGCACGAGACAGCCGTCGCCGAGACGATCCTGCGGGAGCTGCGCTCGCGGGTCGCGTTCCTGGACGACGTGGGGCTCGGCTACCTGACGCTGGACCGCCAGGCGCGCACGCTGTCGGGTGGCGAGGCACAGCGCATCAGCCTGGCGAACTCGCTGGGGAGCGCACTGGTGAACGTCACCTATGTGCTGGACGAGCCGTCCATCGGGCTCCACCCGCGCGACACGGAGCGGCTGTACGGGCTGCTGGAGCAGCTGCGCGCCCTCGGGAACGCGGTGCTGGTGGTGGAGCACGACCCGGCGGCGATCGAACGGGCCGACCATGTGATCGAGCTGGGCCCGGGCAGCGGCGAGCGCGGTGGCGAGCTGGTTTACGCGGGTAGCTACGAGGGGCTGCTGGCCGCTGACACCCTGACCGGTGCCTACCTCTCAGGCCGTAAGCGGATCCCGGCGCCGGCGCGGCGCCGGCCTCTGGACGGTCCCTTCCTGGTTCTGGAGGGCGCGCGCCTTCACAACCTGGACGGCATCGACGTGAGCCTGCCGCTGGGGGCACTCACGCTAGTGACGGGTGTGTCGGGGAGCGGCAAGTCCACGCTGGTGCACGATGTGCTCTATCGGGCGCTGGAGCGGAAGCTCGCGGGACAGACGAGCGCCAAGCATCACCTGGGCGAGCCGGTGGGGCGCTGTGCGGCGCTGAAGGGGAGCGGCGCCTTGTCGGGCGTCGTGCTCGTGGACCAGAGTCCCATCGGGCGGACTCCGCGCTCCAATCCGGTGACCTACCTCAAGGCCTACGCCGAGATCCGCCGCATCTTCGCCGAGTTGCCGGAGGCGCGGCGCCGCGGTCTTGGGGCGAGCCACTTCTCGTTCAATGTGCCGGGCGGTCGCTGCGAGGCTTGCGAGGGCGCCGGGCATATCGAGGTCGAGATGCTCTTCCTCGCTGACGTGTTCGTCCCCTGCGAGATGTGCGGTGGCCAGCGCTTCAAATCGGAGGTTCTCGAGGTGCGTTACCGGGGCCTCAACATCGACGACGTGCTGAACCTAACGGTCGATGAGGCGATTCGGTTCTTCATCAAAGAGGAAAAGCTGGGCGAGATGCTCTGGCAGCTCCAGCGCGTGGGGCTCGGGTATCTGAGGTTGGGGCAGCCAGCGACGACGCTGTCGGGCGGGGAGGCACAGCGCCTGAAGCTGGCCCGCGAGCTGGCGACAGCGAGCCGCAGGACCGGGCGTAAACTTTACCTGCTGGACGAGCCCACCACCGGACTGCACCTGCACGACATCCGCAAGCTGCTGGACGTGCTGGACCAGCTCATCGAGGCGGGCAACACCGTGGTCGTCATCGAGCACAACCTCGAGGTAATCAAGCAGGCGGACTGGATCGTCGACTTGGGCCCGGGGGCCGGCGTGCACGGTGGCCGGGTGGTGGCGATGGGGCGGCCGGAGGAGATCGCGGGCGTGGCAGCGTCGCACACCGGGCGGTTCCTGCGCCAGGTGTTGGGCGAGCAGGCGGCGCCGTCGGTCTAGATGCACTGGCGACGTTGACCCTCAGGCCTGCCCGAACCATCTTCAGCCGACCCCACAACGGACAGGACTCCCTTATGCCGCAACTCGGATATCCGCTCGTCCTGGGTACGCAGACGTGAGCGACCCGCAGCTCTCCGTGCTGCTGCCTTGCCGCGACGCGGCGGCGCACCTTCCTCAAGCCATTCGCAGCCTCAGCCTGCAGACGTACCGAGACTTCGAGGTCGTCGCTGTGAACGACGGCTCTCGCGATGAGACCCCTGAGGTGCTCGAGCGCTGGGCCGCGCGCGACGGCCGGGTGCGAGTCGTGCACCATGAGCCGGTGGGGCTGGCGGAGACGCTACGAACTGCGGCGCTGCTCTGTCGGGGAGAGATCTTGGCCCGCGCTGACGCCGACGACGTGGCACATCCGCGCAGGTTCGCTGAGCAGGTCGCCCTCCTGGCGGCGCGCCGCGAGCTCAGCGCCGTGGGCACGCACGTCCGCTACTTCCCCCACGAGCAGGTGGGCTGGGGCGCGCGCCGCTACCAGCAGTGGCTCAACGGTCTGGCTGAGCCCGAGAGCCTCGCCCGCGACGTCTTCGTCGAGTGTCCGATCGCCCACCCGACACTGATGATGAGGCGTTCAGCTCTGGAGGAGGCTGGCGGCTACCGCGCCAACGGGTGGCCCGAGGACTACGATCTCGTCCTGCGCCTCCATCTTGCCGGGGCCCAGCTGGCCAACGTGCCGCGTGTCCTCCACTTCTGGCGCGAGGGCGATGAGCGCGCCTCGCGAACGGATCTCCGCTACTCGGCGGCGGCGTTCCGCGAGTGTAAGATTCACTACCTTCGACAGGGCTGCTTGAAGGGCCATGAGGCGGTGAACCTCTGGGGGGCGGGCCGGGTCGGCAAGGATTTCGCTCGTGCCCTGCTCGACGAGGGTCTTCGGGTGCGCGGCTTCTTCGACATCGACCCACGCAAGATCGGCCAGGAGATCTACGCTGCCCCGGTGAGGGATGCCCGAGAGGTGAAGGCGCACAGGGACATTTACCTGCTGGTGGTCGTCGGCGCTCCCGGCGCCCGGGAGCTGATTCGGGGGCTGCTGGCAGAAGCCGGTTTCCGGGAGCCCGAGGACTACCGCTGCGTGGCTTGAGGCCCCTGCTCAGGCGCGCGCGGGCCTGGAGTGGTTCCTTGGGAGAGCTTAGATTACAAGACGGTAACCACATCTCAACACGGCCCAGGATGGTGAGAATGAGACACTTGACGGCCCTCGTCGTGGCGGTGCTGGTCGCGGTCATGGTGGCCTGCGGCGCTGGGGTGAAGCTGCCTCCGGTGGCTCCCGAGGAAGTAGAGGTTTTCCTGCCGGGCTCGTACCCGGACGAGGATTACAAGGTGCTGGCCAGGTTCGACACGCAGGTGCCCCTGAACGTATCGGACAGCGAGCTGATCGAGCGGGCCAGGGCACAGGCGGCTGAGTACGGTGCTGATGCTCTGGTGATCAGCGGGATTCGCCGTACAACGGAGGGGCAGATCGAGCTGAACCTGCAGCAGGAGCAGGTGAAGATTCTCGACGCTATGGCGGTCTACTACCCGAGTCGCCATCCCGAGCTTCAGAAGGAATAGGTCGTAGCCTGGCGCGGTGGGCAGTCGCGCGGGAATGGGCCGGTGGGGTGAGGGCCTTCCGGCGTTGAGGGGATGCGTGCAAACGCAGCGTTCGGCTGTGCAGAGGGAAAGAGGGTAGTGAGGGTGTAAATGGCAGCGACGGCGTTCGAGGAAAAGGTCCTACCGCGGTATCTCGAGGACGAGATGCGGGAGTCGTTCATCGACTATTCGATGAGCGTGATCGTGCAGCGCGCCCTCCCGGATGTGCGCGACGGCCTCAAGCCCGTGCACCGGCGGGTGCTCTATGCGATGCACGAGCTGGGGCTGGCGCCCAATCGGCCGCACAAGAAGAGCGCGACGGTAGTGGGTGAGGTTCTGGGCAAGTATCACCCGCACGGTGACATGGCGGTGTACGATGCGCTGGTCCGCATGGTGCAGGATTTTTCGTTGCGCTACCCCGTGATCAGCGGCCAGGGGAACTTCGGCTCCGTCGATGGCGACAGCGCGGCGGCGTACCGGTATACCGAGGTGCGGCTCGGGCCGGTGGCGGTGGAGATGCTGGCCGATATCGAGAGGGACACGGTCCGCTTCGCGCCCAACTTCGATGATCGCCTGCAGGAGCCGACGGTCCTGCCCTGCAAGTTTCCCAATCTGCTGGTCAATGGCTCCTCGGGCATCGCCGTGGGGATGGCGACGAACATACCGCCGCACAACCTGCGTGAGGTGGTCGACGCGGCCAAGCACCTGATCGATCACCCGAAGGCCAGTCCGGCCCAGCTCATGAAGTACGTGAAGGGCCCAGACTTTCCGACCGGCGCGATCGTGCAGGGGCGCAGGGGTATCGAGGAGGCATACAAGACCGGGCGTGGCCGCATCATCATCCGGGCGCGCGCCGAGATCGAGGAGCGCAAGGGCGGCGAGCGAATCGTCATCAGCGAGATCCCCTTCATGGTCAACAAGACGCGCCTGATCGAGCAGATCGCCGAGCTGGCGCGCGAGCGCAGGGTAGAGGGGATCACCGATCTGCGGGACGAGAGCGACCGTGAAGGCATGCGCATCGTGGTCGAACTGAGGCGCGATGCGAATGCACAGATCGTCCTGAACCGCCTGTACAAGCACACGCAGATGCAGTCCACCTTCGGCGCGATCATGCTGGCGCTGGTGGACGGCGTGCCGAAGATCATGAACCTCGCGGAGATGATCCGGCATTTCGTGGATCACCGCCACGAGGTCGTCGTGCGGCGCAGCAAGTATGATCTGAGTGTTGCGGAGGAGCGTGAGCACATTCTGTTGGGCCTCAAGAAGGCCGTCGACCACATTGACGCGGTCATCGAGATCATCAAGCAAGCCAAGGATCCGGAGCAGGCGAGCCAGCGACTGCGGAAGCGC
>CANPVY010000060.1 GCA_947581845.1 uncultured bacterium
TAAGTCTGTCTTTCTCGCCCCGTTGTGCCTTCTCAAGATCGGCGCCTTCGTGCGAACCGAACGGCTCGACGCACGGGAGCTGAGGACTGATGTGGCGCGGATTCGGGTCTACTATTTCCGACGAGGGTATCGGCTGGCGCAGGTCGACACCAGCCTGGTGCGGGAGGGAGATCACGTCGATGTGACCTTCCTGGTGGACGAGGGTGCGCCGGTGATCGTGCGTAGCCTGGAGATCCGCGGTATTGAGGGGATCGCAGATGAGCAAGCGATCGCATCTGGGATCGAGCTCAAGGAAGGTCAGCCGTTCAGTGGGGTGAAGCTGACGGCCGCACGCGAGCGTATCGAGCGTGAGCTGGGTAACCGTGGATATCCGGAAGCGGCCGTGCTGGTGGACGCCTTGATCCCGAGTTCCGACACTCTGAGCGCACATGTTGCCCTGGAAGCGGTCTCGGGTCCGCGCTCGCGAATCGGGGACATCGAGATCAGCGGTGTGTCCGAAGTGGATCCAGAAGATGTGAAACGTCTCCTGACGTTTCGCTCGGGTGACCTATACAGCGAAGACGAGATCGTGCGCAGTCAGCGCAACCTCTACTCGATGGCGCTGTTCGATTACGTTGACATAACACGAGAGCCGCCTGGCCCGGACTCGACTATCGCTGTTGCTGTTCATGTCGGCGAGGCGAAGATGCGGGGCATGCAGTTCGGGTTCGGGCTGTCCACGACGGAGTGCCTGCAGGTGGAGGCAGGCTGGACGCACCGCAACTTCTTCGGAGGCACACGCAGGTTCGAGCTCACCGGCGTGCTGTCGAACATCGCCACGGCGCAGTTCGCCAGGCAGTTTCCCTGTAGTCAAGCGGGTGTACCGTTGACCGAGGACGAGTTGGTCAGGGGGCCTTTCAACAAGGTGACCTGGCGCCTGCGAGCCGACTTCCAGCAACCCTGGTTCCTCGGTACAGAGAACTGGCTGCATCTCGGGTTGTTTTCCGAACGGCAGAGCCTGCCCGGGATCTATGCGCGGGTGAGCTACGGTGGCGACGTGAGGGTGACTCGCGAGATCGCGCGTGGGACGGCGCTGGCCGCGACGTACCGTGCGGGTCGCGACAGTCTGGAGGAGGGCAGCGCCGATTTCCTGTTCTGTGCGAACTTCGGGGTCTGCCGGCCCGACGACATCGAGACGCTCTCAGAGCCTCGCTGGCTCTCTTGGGTGGGTGTGAGCTTTGCCCGTGGCAGGACGGACGCCGTACTCGACCCAACGAGCGGCTACAGGCTGACGCTCGAGGGCGAGCATGCTTCGAGATTCACGGGTTCGGAGTGGGCGTACTACAGAGCACAGGGCGAGTTCAGCTGGTACCAGCGGCTGGGCGGCAGAGCGGTGCTGGCGCTCAGGTTGCGCGGCGGCTTGGTGCGGCCCATCGGTGCTGGGATCGAAGGTGTGGGGCTCGGTGTAAGGAGTGAGCCCGTGACGCACCCGTTGAAGCGGCAATACCTGGGTGGTGCCTACACCGTTCGGGGCTACGGTCAGAACCTGCTCGGCCCGAAGGTACTGCTCGTCCCGGACTCGATGGACCTGCCGATGTGTCTGCCCTCCGAGGTCACGCAGAACAACACGTGGGTCTGTGACCTCGAGGAGGCGGGGCTGAGTTCCGGGCAGTACGTGCCGCGGCCGGTGGGCGGCGAAAACGCCGTCGTCGCCAACCTCGAGATGCGTGTGCCGTTGGGTTCGGAGCGTTGGAGCGGAGTGGCGTTCGTCGACCTTGGTCAGGTATGGACGGCGAAGGACGAGCTGGAAGCGCCGGAAGAGCTCGCCTGGTCGCCGGGCATCGGTATTCGCTACCGCAGCCCGGTGGGGCCTTTGCGGCTAGATGTGGGCTACAACACGGGTGGCAGCGAGCGGCTGCCCGTGGTAAGCCAACTGCGCAAGAATGGCAGGCTGACCATCGTGCAGCTCGGGGATGAGGATGACAGGCCGGCCACCGTCGACTACGACCCGTTTGAGGGCTCGGGGCTGCGCGGTTTTGTGAACCGGCTGCAGCTTCACTTCTCGATAGGACACGCGTTCTAGTGACCTGGAAAGAGCGACTGATCGGGATTCCCTTGGCGGTGCTCGGAGGCGCACTGCTTCTGGGTACCGCTGCGGGGATGTTGCTCACACGGACCGACTGGGGTCGTGAGCGGGTCAGGTCGTTCGCGCTGGAGAAGCTCAATGGTGCGATCCGCGGCCGCGTCGAGATCGATGCGGTCCTTGAAGGCGATCTTCTGCACACCGTGCAGTTGGCGGGTGTGCGGATCTATGAGCCTGAGGGGCGCGAGTTCGCGCGGGTGGATACGCTGGCGGTGTACTACCGCTGGTCCGATTTCCTGATCGGCAACGTGACGCTGCCGAAGGTCACGCTGGTGGCCCCTGTGGTGCGACTGCGGGTCTTACCGGGCGGAGGCTGGAACGTCTCGGAGATCTTCAAAGGCAAGCCGCGGCCAGCAGGATCCCCAGAGCCAGAGAAGGCAGACAAGGGAGGTGGCCCGCGAGTCGTTCTGCGGGACGTGACGATCCGTGCCGGGGACGTAGCGCTTGGATTCCCCTGGGATCCGGCAACCCGGGGCGAACCCGACTCCTCGCGTTGGCATGTCGAGCCCGTGGACGGAGGCTGGCAGCGTGTTATCCGCGTTGAGCGGCTGCACGCGAGCCTGCCGATCGCACGTGTGGTGGCTCGGCGCAGGCTGCCGCGGCTGTTTCAGGTTTCACAGTTCGCCTGCCGGGCGACCGTTATCGGTCCTCCCTTCGAGGTTGAGCAGCTCAGAACCGACGTCGAGTTGAGAGGTGACACGCTGTCGTTCGACGTCTGGGAGGGCGACCTTCCCGGGTCGCGGGTCTTCGGTCAGGGCTGGGTGAAGCTTTCCGGTGAGCTGGAGTACGATCTGGCTCTGCGTGGCAATCCCGTGACGACCGATGATGTGTCGTGGCTCATACCCAGCCTGCCGCCCGGTGTGGCGCGCCTCGACTTCCGATACCGAAGTCTCGAGGACGGCATCGCCCTCGAGGCGCAGAACGCTGACTGGGAATCACCCGATGCCAGACTGTCGGGCCGCTTCGCGATGAGGCTTAGCGATCATGCGGATGGGCTGCAGTTCGACAGCGTGGCGCTAGAGGTGGAGCAGGTCAACACGGAGCTGATCGGCTCGCTTACGGGGTGGGACCCGCCTTTCGAAGGAAGTCTCGCGGGTCGGCTGGGGCTCAACGGCCCCCTCTCCGAGCTTGAGGTCGACGCGGATGTCCGAGTGCAGCTGGGCGGGCAGGATGTGTCGTCGCGGCTCAGGGCTCTGGGGATCGCGCATGCCAGCAGTGATGCGCTGGGTGCGCGCGATCTCGAGCTGACCTTCGACACCGTCTCCTTCGATCTG
>CANPVY010000061.1 GCA_947581845.1 uncultured bacterium
GGTGGACTGGCCCCCGGCTCCATGCCCCTATCCCGGGAGATCTTTCAGGAGGGGCTACGGATCCCGCCGGTTCTGCTGGTGCGGCGCGGCGAGATCCAGCTGGATATCTGGCGCTTGCTGATCGCCAACGTCCGCACGCCGGAGGAACGGGAGGGTGATTTGCATGCCCAGCTGGCGGCGCTCGACGTCGGCGTGCGCCGCCTGACGGAACTCGCCCAGCGGCGCGGCGCCGAGGCTCTCCGCGCCGCCTTCGGCGCGCTCTCGTCTTACGCCGATCGGCTCGTACGTGCGGTGATCGAGCGGGTCCCCCAAGGCGAGTACAGGGCCGAGGACTACATGGACGATGACGGCACGGGCGCGGGGCCTATCCGCATCGCCGTCACTGTGACAGTCCGCGGCCAAGAGATGCGTGTGGACTTCAGCGGCTCGGCCCCTCAGTGTACAGGTAACATTAACGCCGTCACGGCGATCACCGAGTCAGCGGTCCGATACGTGCTGCGTTGCGTGGCTGAGGCGATCCTGGGAACGTCGCTTCCCGCCGGCGGCGGCGCGATGCCTGCCGTGACCATCGTGACACAGCCAGGAACGGTCGTGAACGCGCGGCCGCCGGCTGCCGTCGCTGCCGGGAACGTGGAGACCTCGCAGCGCATCGTGGACGTGGTGTTCCGAGCTCTGGGTCAGGCGTTGCCCGATCTCATCCCCGCCTGCTCGAGCGGTACGATGAACAACTTCACCGTCGGCGGGGTCGATCCACGCTCAGGCCAGCCGTTTGCCTACTACGAGACGGTGGCGGGCGGCATGGGTGCAGGCCCACAGCGCCGTGGCCTGTCCGGTATCCACACGCACATGACTAACTCGCTCAACACGCCCGTCGAAGCACTGGAGCACGAGATCCCCGTGCGGGTACGGCACTACTCGCTGCGCCGTGGCTCCGGGGGGGCAGGATTATTCTGCGGCGGAGATGGTCTGCGTCGCGACATGCAGCTGCTGGTTCCAGCCCGTGTCTGCATTCTCTCGGACCGACGCCAGCACGGGCCGTGCGGAGCCGTCGGAGGCGCACCTGGCGCACCGGGTGAGAACTGGCTCTGGCGCGGGGGCACCTGGCGCCAGCTCGACGGGAAGGTCACTATCGACGCTCAAGCAGGCGACGTCATCAGCATCCGAACCCCGGGAGGAGGAGGATGGGGAAGCGCCGAATCCTGAGGGCGAAAGGTCCACGGCGTGGGATCAAGACCACGCGGATCGTCCTGCCGCGGGAACTGCACGCCGGCCGGCAACGGATGTTCTACTTCGAGGCTGGTATGGGGGCGCCGATCATCATGATCCACGGGCTCGGCGCTTCCTCCCGCTGGTGGTTCCCGCTGTTCCCCGAGCTCACCTCGGCGAACTTCCGGGTGCTCGCGCCCGACCTGCCTGGGTTCGGCCGCTCACCTGGGCCCGTGCTCCCTGTCGCCGAGGCCGCGAAAGCTGTGATCGGCCTCGCGGATCGCGCTGGCCTGGCTCAGTTCTTCCTGTGCGGTCACTCTATGGGTGGTGCGATCGCTGCCCAGGTCGCTGCCGACTATCGAGGTCGTGTGCGCCGCCTGGTGCTGATCGACAGCGCCGGCATACCCGGCTTGGGACTAGGGCGCCTTCTCCGCCGACTGCTACAGCCCTGGTCGTGGTGTCCGCTCGGATTCTATTCGACGCTGCTGGGAGACGTGATCAAGGCCGGACCGTGGAGCCTGCTCGGCGCGCTAAGGGAGCTGCGTGACTACGACCTGCAACCGGTACTCGAGCGGGTTCGCTTGCCAAGCCTGGTGATCTGGGGGAAGAAGGACACGCTGATGCCGTCTGAACACGGCCGCCGGATCATCGACCGTTTGGCGAAGGCGCGGCTCGAAGTCGTGCCCAAAGCACGTCACCTTCCGATGGTGACGCATCCAGAAACGGTCTCGCGGTTGATGCTGGATTTCTTCAAGGAGGATGTACAGCACCCCGAGGTATGACGCGCTGGCGTCTACTCGCGGCCCAGTGCCTCGGGCAACAGCCTCTCCCCAGTCGCGTACTCGGTGAGTTCCAATGTCACCGAGCCAACGACCAGCTTCGACTTGACCTTAACAGGTATCCGACGCTCATCCTCGGTGATGAAGACCTCGGCCTCCCCTCCTTCGGAGAAGATGCCGCGCGTCTTGATGATCGGTTGCACTACGATGGTGGAGAACTCGCCTGCCGGTACTTCGACCGTCTCCCGGCGAAGCACCCTCAGGATGACGGGGTTGCGGTCGAAACGGAAGTAGCGATTCCACTCGTACGTAACGCCCACTTCCAGAGGCACCGTGCGCAGGAAGTAGACGAATGAAGCCTGGTCCAAGGCGTTCGCGGGGATCGAATCGCTCACGCCGTCGTTGCGAGTGTAGGTTCCACTCTCCAGGTCGAGCTGGTACTCCCGAAAACGTGTGTAACTACCCTGATGCGAGTCCTGCAGATAGCGCCGGCTCGCCAACTGGAACACGTCCAGCCAGGACTCTTGCCGGTCATCGAGTCTGTAGAACGGAGTGGAGCCCTGGATGACGGATACCAGGTGGTACGTGGGGTGACCCGCCACCGTATCGATACTCGCGACCTCCATGAACGCTTTGCCTACCTTCAGCGGGCCGAATTTCACCCGATAGTCGAAGCGCTCACCGACCCCGAACGGTACCGCGGCAAGGACCGCTTCCGCATCAGCCGCAGGGACTGCACCCTGCTGAACGCCAATGCCCGGGCTCGCGTTGAGCAGCAACAGTGACACTGCAATCGGTAACCTCATCGTCCCCTCAGCAATCCGATATAGTCACGGGCGGCCCGCCAGAACGAGAGGCGGCTCGACCGTGCCCGTCGAGCGTGTCGAGCTTCAGACTGCATCTCCTCGACGCGCCGCGTGTGTGGCGCCATCGCCAGCAGCAGCTCCACGCTCGCCGCCCAGCCATCGCGCTTCAGCAGTCGCTCGCCGTCTTTCGCTTTCAGCGTCCTCTTGACAAGGCCCACGCGGTAGGCCCGCAGACCCGAAAAGGGATCACTGATCTGCTCCGGGAAATCGTAGCGGCGCTCGAGCCACGGCAGTGCACGGCGTATCCAGCGCACGGCCAGCGGGACAGCCTTGCCGTTGTGCGGCGAAGTCGCGACAACCAGGTCCGCGCCACCTTCGATCCGCTTCACCATGCCAGGGATCGCCAGCGGCTCGTCCGTGAAATCTGCTTGCAGCGTTACGATGATATCGCGTCGTGGATAGCTGCACCGCTGGACAGCTTCCCTCAACAGCCTCTCCAGAGAAGCTCCATGCCCTTCGCGTCGCTCGTTGCGCAGGATGACCAACGGCAGGACTTGGACATAAGGGGCCACGACCTCATACGTGCGGTCAGTCGAAGCGTCGTCGAGGAACAGGACCTCGTAATCGCGCTTGAAGTCCGACATAACCTGCCGGATTTTCCACAACACGAGCCCTGCCGTGCGCTGCTCGTTGTGCGCAGGAATACAGATATAGATCACGCCTATCGCTTCTATCTGCTGGCCACGCGCCGCAGACCCGCGACGCCGCCTAGTCGTTTGTGTCCAATTTGATACCAGGCGCCCGCTCGCCGGTTCCCGGGGGCGGCGTTTTCCACCGCCTATGATGCCAAAAATATTGCTCGGGGAAAAGGCGGACCCGCCGCTCCAGCTCGCTGACCCATTGGCGAGTGAGGTCGAGGGCCTGCTCTCGCACCCCGACACCTTCCCGGGGCCAAAGCCTGATAAGCCAGAAGTGGTAGCGTCGCGGCCCGATCCGGTATGCCCCGCCCACGAAGAAGGGCGCATTTGCGCGCAGCGCCAGGGCCGCTGGCGCACCGTGGGTCGAGGCCAGGCGTCCGAAGAACGGGACGAAGACGCCGCGGCTGCGGGCGTCCTGATCCGCCACGAAGGCAACCACGCGACCCTGCGCGAGGCGCTCTAGCGACCGATCCAATGCCCCTACCCGGTCGATGAGCCCCATGCCAAGACGCCTCCGCATCTCCTCCACGTAGCCGCTCAGCCGGTGGTTCTTCAGCCTCTGCATCACCGCCTCGATCGGGAAGCCGAAGGCAGCGACGACCGATCCCGCAAACTCCCAGTTCCCGAAGTGTCCGCTCACAAGGACAGCCCCGCCTCCCTCCGCGAGGGCGGCCTCCAGCGCCTCGCGCCCCTCGCAAACCTCGACGCGTCGCCGCACCTCATCGAGCCCGGCCCGCATGAGTGGAGCCAGGGTGAGTGCTTCCTGCCCCACGTGCTCGAATGCCGCCAGCGCCGTACGGTGCACCCAATCCTCGTCACGATCTGGAAATGCCTGAGCAAGCTGAGTCTCAACCACCCGACGTCGCCAGCCGAGTCGAAAAGCCAGCCGGCCCAGCGCGCGGCCCACACGCTCACCCGTATCGAGCGGTGCACGCTCGAGGATGGCGAAGGTGAGACGCGCGAGTAAGTACTCGAGAAACTGGCGTAGAGCGGTCAGCGGATCGTCACTCCCCCACCTACAGCCTAGTCGCTTCCGCGCTTGAACTGCATCTCATAAAGGCGCCGGTACGGTCCCTGTTGTGTCAGCAGGTCGTCATGCCGCCCGGACTCCACGATTTGCCCGTCATCAAGCACGATGATCTTGTCTGCGCCCTGGATGGTGGAGAGACGATGCGCGACAACAATGACCGTACGGTTGGCCATGAGCCGATCGATGGCGCCTTGGACCAACCGTTCCGACTCCGTGTCGAGTGCAGAAGTCGCTTCGTCGAGGATCAGTAGGGGCGGATCGCGCAGCAGGGCACGGGCGATCGCGATCCTCTGGCGCTGCCCTCCGGAGAGACGGACGCCGCGATCACCAAGCAGCGTATCGTAGCCCTCCGGCAACCGCTCGATGAACTCGTGCGCATTCGCGGCACGTGCCGCGGCCTCGATCTCCTCCTGGCTGTAGCGATCGGCAGTACCGTAGGCGATGTTCGCCCGCACCGTGTCATGGAAGATCACAGTCTCCTGGGAGACGACGCCGAGCAGGTTGCGAAGCGAGTCGAGGCTTAACTCCGCTACGTTCACCCCGTCCACGCTGATGCGCCCTCTCTGCGGCTGGTAAAACCGCGGCAAGAGATCGACTATCGTGCTCTTGCCGGCGCCAGACGGCCCCACCAGGGCCGCGACCTCGCCCCGCTTGACCTCGAAGCTCACACCCCGCAGCACCGGCTCATCGCTGTCGTACTGGAAATGCACATCTTCGTAGACGACCTCCCGCTCGAACCGCTCCAGTTCGCGTCCTGGAGCTGTGACCGGCTCAATGCCCGTGTCGAGTATCTCGAAGAACCTGTCAGCAGCTGCCAGAGCCAGCTGCGCGCGGGCCGGGAATGTCGTCAGTGTCTTGATCGGCGCCTGCACCCGGAGAGATATCGTCAAGAACGTGAGGAACGCCTCGGCCGTCAGCTCGCCGCGGAACACGAACTGCGCACCCACCCACACGATGATGAGCGTTACAATGCTCCCCAGTACCTCGGAGAGCGGTGAACCTAACAGGCGGATCCGTTCCGCACGCACCATGTGCTTGAAGAACGTGCGATTCGTCTCCCTGAAGCGCTCGTGCTCGAACTTTTCCGCACCGTACGCCTTGACCAGTCTGGCACCGGACGCCGTCTCCTGCAGCATGCTAGTCAGCTCGCCCTGCGCGTCGTAGGCACCGCGGTACCCGCGGCGCAGCCGCCAGAGCATCGGTTTCAAGAAGCCCAGGAAGAGCGGGGCGACGACGAGTGCCAAGAGCGACAGCTTCCATGAAATGATGAACAGCATCGCCACAAAGGCGAACAGCGAGATGGCCTGCCTCAAGACATCGGCCATCGCGTGGGTGATAATCTCCTTCGTCTGGTTGGTGTCTGTGAAGACGCGTGCGACAAGCTGACCGGTCTTTATGCGGTCGAAGAATCCTAGAGGCAGGCGCTGCAAGTGTCCGTACAGCTGGTCGCGCATGTCGCGCACGATCCCTTCTCGCACCACCATGCTGAATACCCTGGCCGCATAGAACAGCGCGTTCTTGAGCAGCAGGGCAACCAACACGACGATGACGACATTGCGCAGGGATGCCCGCGGGTCCGTCCCACCGATCAGACCCCCGACTGTGAACTCGAGCACCTTCTCTACCAGATTGCCGGCACCAGGCATCACCGCAGCTTGCCCGAACAGCGACCGCAGGAACGGGATCAGAAGAATCATGGTGAACCCGTCCAGCAGCGAGCCGAGCGCCATCGCGGCCAGACTGGCCACGAAGATCAGCTGATAGGGACCGAGATAGCGGATCAGTCTACGGTAGGGCTTCACCGCGTTTCACCACGAGGCTTAAGCAGGGCCACTGGTAGGATCATCTCGTCCGGACTGATCCCGCCATGCAGGAAGCTGTCACGGTAGCGTGCCTGGTACTCTCGCAACTTCGTCGGGTAGACGAAGAAGTAGTCTTCACGCGCGATCAGATAGTTGGTCTTCAGGCCGCCACGCGGCAGCCGAATGGAGGCCCCGTCCGCGACAGCGTACACGCTTTCCGAGTCCTCGGCCCGCAGGTCGTCGCCAATCTTGTAACGCAGGCTGAGTGTCGCATCCCGCTTGGCGAACACGGTGGCCGGCCGGTGGCAGTGGACGGAGCCATGATCCGTGGTGAGCAAGACGCGCACACCGCGGGAGCGGATTGTCCGCAGCGCTTCGCGCAAGTCGGAGCCCTCGTACCAGGCGACTGTAAGACGACGCAACGCCTCCGCGTCGCGTGCCATCTCGAACAACAGCTGTGACTCCGCGCGACCGTGCGTCAGAAGATCCACGAAGTTGAAGACCATGGCGATCGCGCGCGGCTCGTCGAGCAGTCCAGGCAAGCGCCGCAGCATCGCCTCGCCGTCGCTCGCCGTATGGATCTTCTCGTAGTGGGCCGCCACGGACCCGTCGGTAAGCTGCTGGATCTGCTCAGCGAAAAGCTGATTCTCGAACGAGTTGAGGCCTGAACGCTCAAAGGCCTCGGGCCAACCAGGACGGCGTTTGGCAAGGTCGTCCGGGAATACGCCGCTGAAGATTGCGTTCCGCGCGTAGGGCGTGGCGCTCGGCAGGATGGAGAGGTAGAGGTCCGACTCCACTTCGAAACTCTCACTGATCACCGGCTCCAAGGCTCGCCACTGATCCAGCCGCAAGCAGTCGACGACGATCAGCACAGCAGGCTCCCCGCGGGCCAGAAGTGGCAGGAAGAAGTGGGGCACCACGTCGACGGACAAGTACGGGCGCTCCTGGCGACCGCGCGCCACCCAGCTCCCATAGTTCGCGACGACGAAGTCGGAGAAGCCCCGCCTCGCGTCGCCCGCAAGTGTCAGCAAGGAGTCGACCAGGCCAGGCTCTTCCGACGCGGTCAACTCGAGCTCCCAATCGACAAGCTCGTGTTGCACATCGGTCCAATCCCGCCAGTCTTTCGCCGCATCGATACGCGCCCGGATGTCTGAATACGCGCGTACGAAATCACGTGTCAGTTGCTCGTGCCGCAGGCCTGGACCTTCCAAGATTCTCGCC
>CANPVY010000062.1 GCA_947581845.1 uncultured bacterium
GCGGCTCTACACATCGGAAGAGGCTCACTCCTCCATCGAGAAGGCGGCCATCGTGCTCGGCCTCGGCAAGCAAGGTGTGCGGAAGATCCCCACCGACGATGAGTTCCGTATGGACGTGGACGAGCTAGCCAGGGCGATCGCCGAGGACCGCGCCGCAGGTCACCGACCGTTTTGCGTGGTGCCGACAGTCGGGACGACATCGACAACGAGCATCGATCCGGTACGCGCGATCGCCGAGATCTGCAACGGCGAGGACCTCTGGCTACATGTTGATGCCGCGTACGCCGGCAGCGCGGCGATCATACCCGAGTACCGTCACGTACTGGACGGCTGCGAGTCTGCTACATCGATCGTGGTCAACCCGCACAAGTGGCTGTTCACGCCCATTGACTGCAGTGTGCTTTACACGACGCGGCCCGACACGCTCACCGCTGCCTTCAGCCTGGTGCCGGAGTATCTGCGCACCAAGGTCGATGGTCAGATCAAGAACTACATGGACTGGGGTGTCTCGCTGGGTCGTCGCTTCCGGGCACTTAAGCTGTGGATGGTTCTGCGCAGCTTCGGCTCCCAGGGGATCGCCGAACGTTTGCTGGAGCACATCCGGCTGGGGCAGCTGTTCGCCGGCTGGGTGGACGAGCACCCCGATTTCGAGCGGCTGGCTCCGACTCCCCTGAGCGTCGTCTGCTTCCGTGCGCGTCCGGCAGGTCTCGCGGCGACCCCTGGCGATGGCAGCGCGGACGCCAACGCCGGTCTCAACCGGTTCAATGAGACGCTGTTACAGCGACTCAACGCCAGCGGTGAGGTCTACTTGTCGCACACCAACCTGCGGGGCTGCTACACGCTGCGCCTGGCGATCGGAAATCTGCGCACCACGGAGAAGCATGTGGCCCGCGCCTGGGAGTTGCTTCGGCAGACATACAAGCAGCTCGAGAGGGATGAAGGGCTCAACTGAGCACAAGTACCTCACAGCGCCCCCCGGCATCCCGCGGGTCCGCTTGAAGAGCACTGCTCACGGTAGCAGTCCTCCGCCTCGTCTGCCGCTTTGAGTCGAATCCAGTCCACGTAGTCTGGCGGCAACTGGTGCTGCCGGGCTCCGTGGACGATCAACCCCAGATACCGCGAGTCCGGGCGGCCCTCCTCGACGACCCAAGCGGGCTGGCCCAGGTAGACGAGCGCCGCCTGGCGGGCGCGGCGGCCGCACAGTTCCACCCACAGCATCGCGCGACGGTAATGGTCGGGCACGTCCTCGAACGCGTCCAGCGGGGCCAAAGCCTCACGGGGCAGACGGTAGACGACGCCGTACGTCAAGCAACGCTCGTCCTGGACAAGGTTGGCGACCACCGTTGGCTTTCCCTCTGCCTCCCCCAGCTTGAACGCCAGCCGCCAGCCGTTGAGACGCGCAGGCCAACCTTCCGCAAGCGGGCCGCCAACCACGCCGGCGAAGAATTCGGCGTCCATGTTGCATCCGTAGGCGAAGTAGAGCAGGCCCGGCTTCAGCATTCGCCGCTTCCCTCAGACGCGTCGCCCGGGCTATTATGTAAGTGGCGCTTATGGATGCACTCGTCAGTCGCCCGGAAAGCATCGGCCAGGCGGTCCTCCCTGAGGTCCGGACCGAGCTGCGCTGGCAGGAGTCGGCGCTCTGGCCGGTCCGGCGTCCCTACCCGATCGAGGTACCGTGCCCGGTCTGCGGCGCCTACGCGCGCTGTGACTTCTTTGGCCGTCAGCGCTGTCCTCGCGGGCATATATTCGGCCAGCGCGCCTTCTGGAGCGGTCGCGCCACCTCTTGTGCGTTGCTCGTCGAAGACCTCAGTGCAGACCGCCTGGTCGTCTATCCGGAGGCCTCGCTCCGCTGGCGCGACGATGGCCGCCTCGTCATCGGGCTCGCGCCCAAGTGCCACGGTCACGCGGCTGGAGCCTGAAGAACGTCTCTGATCGGCTCGAGCGCCTCCTCCAGAACATCCCGGCTGATCACCAGTGGCGGTGCGAACCTCACAACCTGCTGATGGGTCTCCTTGGCCAGAATGCCACGCTTCATGAGCGCCTCACAGAAGGGGCGTGCGGTACCCGATGACTCCTTGATGACCACACCGATCATCAAGCCCCTGCCCCTGACCTGCTCCACGTGCGGTGAGTCAACGGCGCGGAGCTCATCCATGAACCAGGTGCCGAGCTCGGCGGCACGCTGGGGAAGCTTCTCCTCGACGATCACATCCAGTGCGGCGCGACCGACGGCCGCAGCCAACGGATTCCCACCGAAGGTCGACCCGTGGTCGCCGGGCGTGAACACGTCCATGACTTCCTCATCGGCCAGCGTGACCGAGACCGGGTAGACACCGCCACCTAGCGCCTTGCCGAGCATCACGACATCCGGCTCGACTTTCTCCCACTCGCTGGCCAGCAGCTTGCCCGTGCGGCCCAGGCCCGTCTGGATCTCGTCGGCCATCAGCTTGACGTTCGCCTCACGGCAGAGCTCGGCGGCCGCCTTCAGATACCCTTCAGGCGGCACGATCACCCCGCCCTCGCCCTGCAGCGGTTCAACCAGGAATCCCACAGTGTTCCGGTTGATCGCATTCCGCAGAGCATCGATGTCGCCGTAGGGGATCAGCTTGAACCCGGGGGTGAACGGACCGAAGCCACGCCGGTACTGTTCCTCGCTGGAGAAGCCGACGATGGTGGTGGTGCGCCCGTGGAAGTTCTCCTCGCAGACGACGATCTCCGCTGCATCCGCTGCGACGCCCTTCACCGTATAGCCCCATTTGCGCACCGCTTTGATCGCCGTCTCCACCGCCTCCGCGCCGGTGTTCATCGGCAGTGCCTTGGGGTAGCCGATAAGCTCGCAGACCTGGCGCAGGAAGCCGCCCATCTGGTCGTTGTGGAACGCCCGTGAGGTGAGCGTGAGCCGCTGGGCCTGCTCGACCAGGGCGGCGACGATCTTGGGATGCCGGTGACCCTGATTGACGGCCGAGTAGGCGCTCAACATGTCGAGATAGCGATTCCCCTCCACATCCCAGACCCAGGGTCCCTCGCCCCGTTCGACGACCACCGGCAGAGGGTGATAGTTGTGCGCGCCCCAGCGCTCCACCTCGCGAATCAGGTTCTCGGTTCGACCCATCGTATCCCTCGTGTCGTCAAGTGTCCGTTGACCTCGCAGCGATCCGCCCAGCGAGCGGCCGCCGCAGAGCGGCCAATCACTGTATCACACGCCCAGCACTCAGGCGCCGGCAACGAGCGAGAGCAGCCACGCGCAGAGGAGGCCTGCGTAGATGCCGACGGCGTAGCCGGACACCGCCATCAGCAGCCCGACCGGTGCCAGGGCCCGGTGGTAGACCGACGCTACGACCGGCGCTGACACGACTCCGCCTATATTGGCCATGCTGCCGGTGGCCACAAAGAAGAGCGGCGCCCGGATCAGCCTGGCGACGAGAATGAGCAAAGCCGCGTGAATCGCCATCCACAGCGCGCCGACTCCCAGATAGAGTGGGACCTCCAGGACCTTACGCAGATCAGCCTGCGCGCCGATCCCGGTAAGCAGCAGGTAGAGCGCCACATACCCGACCCGTGAGGCACCCACCCGGTCGAGCCGGGACAAGCGCGTGAACGACAGGGCCAGCCCCAGGCTAGTGACCAGCACGACCGCCCACGTGGTGTGGCTGATGATGGTGGGATCCCCCAGCGTGGGCAGTCGATCGCCCACCCACACACAGGCGAAGGCACCCACGAAGCCTAAGGCCAGGATGGTTGCCAGATCACGGATCTCGGTAGGGAGTCTCTCACTATCCAGGTCGGCCAGCCGTCGATTGACCGCCCGGATGACGCTGGTATCGGCGCCGACGTAAGTGTCGAACCGGTCCTGCCAGGCGCTGAAGAACAGGAGCACGCCCATCCACCCGTAGCCGACCGCCGTGTCCACGACGATGATCGGGCCCAGGATGCTATCGGGAGTGCCAACGCTCTCCTTGATCGCCACCATGTTGGGCGCGCCGCCGATCCAGCTCCCCGACAGTGCCGCCAGCCCTTTCCAAGTATCGGCAGGCAGCCAGTGCCCGAGCACGGCCAGCGCAATCGGGCCGCCGATCACGATGCCCGCGGCGCCGACCAGCATCATCACCAGAGCCATCTTGCCCAGCCGCAGGATCGCCCGCACATCGACGGTCATCATCAGCAACATCAGGCTGAAGGGCAGTAGATAGCGGGCCATCCAGTCATAGGTGGGCGAGGCGATCGGCGTGATCCCCACGCTGGTGCTGAACGTGGGTATGAAATAGGCGTAGATAATGACCGGCGTCACCCGGAAGACACGCTGCAGCCTGGGGAGGCCGCTGAGCCAGAGGATGACTCCGAGAACTGCAGCCAGGTAGACGAAGACGGCGGTCGGGTCGCTGATCAACCCGCCTTCCCTGCCCGCACGGCTTCCAGGTCGCGCCGGTAGAGCTGCATACCCAGGCGGGTCAGCTCGCCCGGCTTCCCTGACCCCACGACCTCACCGTCGATCCGGACGACCGGCATCAGCTCTGTCGTGGTGCCGGCGAGGAAGACTTCCTCCGCGGCCCGGTACTCCTCCAATGGCACGCCCACCTCTCGGACCTC
>CANPVY010000063.1 GCA_947581845.1 uncultured bacterium
CCCGGGGGAGCCAGCGGCAGGTACTAGCAAGGTATCGTTCGGCAACGGGCCGGCGTATGGTGTGCGCGGGGAGTGCCGCATAAGCGGAACGGTGACGTTTGCAGCGACGGCAAGCTACGCGCGCATGGACGAGAGGGAGGAAAGCGGAGGTACAGCACAGAGCACCCAGGGGAATTTCTCGCAGTTTCAGTTCACGGGCGCGCTTGCCCTCAAGTTGAAGCCACGGGTGCCCGGCTATGTCATCCTCGGTGGCGGTGCGCGCATCGTGGATTCCGGGGGCGGTGAGGACCGGCCGGAGTTCCATGCTGCGGATGCTTGGACGGAACCGTTGGGCCTGGCGGGCTTGGGGATCGAGCTGGGCTCGCGTCGGCGTTACATGTTCCGCCTCGAGTTCCGTTTCTACTTCGTGTCGCTGGGCGGGGACACAGACACCTTCGCGACGAACTCCCTGGGGACCGAGTACTCGCTGGGGCTTGCTTTCCTATACCGGCCCTAGGCCGGGCCACTATCTAGCGCTCGCGTAACACGATCGCGTCCAGCTCGGCGCCGGCCGACAGCTTGCTATCGGGCGGTACGCGCAGCAGCGCATCCGCCGACGACACGGACGTGAGGATGCCGGAGCCCTGAGGGCCGGTCAAGCGCGCCGCCCAGCTGCCGTCCTCGCGCCGCTCCAGCTTTGCCCGGTAGAAGTGCGTGCGGTCTCCCCTGGTCGCTACCGGTTCCGCGAGTCGCACGCGCCGGGTTGGCCTGTCGTACTCCGTGAGTCCGGTCATCTTGCGTAGCGCTGGCCGCACCAGCAACTCGAAGGTCACTATGGCGGAGACCGGGTTCCCGGGAAGCGCGAAGACCGGCATCGCGCCGAGCAGCCCGAAGGCGAACGGGCTGCCGGGCCGCATCTTCACCCGATAGAACAGGAACTCCATCCCGAGGTCGTCGAGGACACCCGTCACATAGTCGTGATCACCCACCGCCAGGCCGCCCGAAGTGATGAGCGCATCGTGACCCGCCGCTGCTTGCAACTGCTGACGCAGCATCCCCGGGTCGTCACGGGCGATGCCCAACAGGGCCGGCTCACCGCCTGCCTCCCGGACCTGCGCGTGCAGGGCGTAGGAGTTAGAGTTCATGATCCGGCGGCCGGTGTATACCAGGGGCAGGTCGGCGAAGTCCGCCAGCTCGTTACCGGTGGAGAGGATCGCCACCCTGGGCCGGCGATACACCGGCACCAGCGGCTGGCCCAACATGGCGAGCAGGCCGATCTCGGCGGGGCGCAGCAGCGTGCCGGCGGCCAGTGGCCGATCGCCGATCTTCAGGTCCTCACCCTTGCGGCGAATGTTCCGGCCAGCATCGCTTCCGTCGAGGACGCGGATCGTGCCCGGCTCGGGGCCGGGTTCCGTGCACTCGAGGCGTGTGACGCCATCCGCACCCTCTGGGACGGGCGCACCGGTCATCACGCGGATCGCTTCGCCCGGCCTCAGGCGCTGCGTCGGGAAACCACCTGCCAGCACCTCCTCGATCACCCTGAGGACGGCCGGGTGCTCGCGGCTGGCGGCGGACACATCCTCCGATCTGACCGCGAACCCGTCCATCCCGCTGTTGTCCCAAGCCGGGTGCATGACGCTGGACTCGATCTCTGCGGCGAGCACCCGGGCGAGCGCGTCTGTAAGGGGGACCGTCTCCCGGCCCAGCACGGTTACCTGCGAGAGGATGATCTCCCGCGCTTCATCCACGGACAGCCAGTCCGGCTTGCGGGGCTGACGTGCCCTCGCGGGACGTTCCGTCATCGGGCTGAAGCCTCGAGCTGGCGCGCGGCCTCCTCGGCCCGCGCCCGGTCCTCCGGCGTGTTCACGTTGAGGAAGAGGATCGCTGGATCGCCGAACCCGGCTACCTCGTCACGCGAGATCACTCGCAGGCGAACGTCGGCGAAGAAGGAGATAACCTGCCGCTTACCTCGATCGAGCGCCGCCTCAATGGCCTCGCGGCAATCAACACCATAGAAGGCGCAGAGCGGCTCCAGGCCACGGCGTGAATCGCTCTCGGGTGCCACCACCTCGTCCGCTGCGGCTCGCACGGCCAGACGTCGAAGCAGCGCCGACGAGAGGAACGGCATGTCGCAGGCGGCGACCAGCGCACCGCGATAGCCGTCCGCCTCCGCCCAGGCAACCGCCGTGTGGATGCCGCCCAGCGCGCCCAGACCCGGTCGCATGTCGGCGCGCGTCTCCAGCCCCAGAGTCTCATACGTCTCGGCATCGTTGGCCACCAGAACCACGCGGTCGACCGCTTCCCGCAGCGCCCGCACGGCACGCCTGGCGATCGGCTCTCCTCCCACTGACTCCAGCGCCTTGGGCCGACCCTCGTAGCGGCGGTTCGCGCCGCCGACCAGCAGTGCCCCGAGCACGGGGCGTGGATCCTTCACCTGACTCACAGCAAGCGTTGCCGTCTGAGTTCCTTGTGTTGGATCCGCAGGCACTGGTCCATCACCACGGTGATGCCAGCGCTGCGGGCGAGTAGAGCGGCCTCGTCGTGTGCTACGCCCATCTGCATCCAGATCAGCCGCGCCCCGATCTCGATGGCTTCCTTGACGTGTGGCAAAACCTTCTCGGAGCTCCGGAAGATGTCGACGATGGCGATCGGTCCTTCCGCCTCCCGCGCCGTCGGTAGGTCGGGGTAACTCCTGACCCCGAGGATCATGTCGTGCTTCGGGTTGATCGGCAGCACGCCGTATCCCTGCTCCAGCAGATAGCGGGCCACCGAGTTGCTGTCGCGATAGGATTTCGGGGAACACCCCACCACCGCGATGGTTCGTGCCTCCTTGATGATCGTGATCGTGCCGGAATCCAATATCATTGGGGTTAGAACCGGTTTCTCAAGTCTAAAGCGGGAAGTCCATAAAGGGGGTCGACGCTCCGCCGCAGCGCTTCGCTGTCCGACTGAATACTCTCAGCGCTGACGTGAAGTGTCACCTCCAGCGTGGGACGCACAATGCCGCTTCGCACGTGCCCACCCAGCAGGCTGTAGTCACGGCGGCCGAGCGTGATGTGGGCATGTACGAGCGGCTGGCCTTCGTATAGCGCGACGTTGCCCACTAGCGCCAGCACCTCCATCTGCTCGTCGAACTCGCGTTCTTCGTAACGCCGTGTTTCTACATCGAAGAACGCGATGCGGATCCACTTCATGGCCCCCAGCCCGCTGAAGCTGCCGCTGGCCACTTGCTTGGTCGAGAGGAAGTCGAGGAACCTGTCGGGGAAGGTTTCCCCATCCTCGAAGCGGATCACGTAGATGCTGCCGTGCCGGACGTATTGCATGGCCCCTCTACCCGCTACGGTAGCACGCTCGGTGTGATGTTCAGAACCAGCTCGATCACGGTCCTGGCCAGCACGTAGGGCACGAAACCCGCCAGCGCCGTCGCCAGTGCCCGGCCCGTCGAGAAGTCGAGGGCCTGCCGGATTGCCACCAGGACGGTGCCGATCATCCAGAGCAACACCAACAGGTAGAACACCGTCCCAACGCCGGGGACAAGCTGCAAGACCAGCAGGACCCCGGGCGCCTGGGCGAAGCCGATGGTGCGGAGCAGCTCACCCCAGTCAGCCGTGCCCTCGAACAGCTTGACACCGACTAGATAGCACGTCCCGGACCAGAGCGCCCAACCCAGGTAAGCAGCGAGGATCCCCGCGACCAGGCCGCCCGGCCCCAGGTTGAGGCCGCCGATAGCAGCGGCCACGGCCACCAGCCCCACGACCCCGGCGGCCTGACCGGTGGCACCCTTGTCATGCTCGACCTCCTCGTAGGTGAGGATCTTGAACGTCGCCGCACCGAACACGCGTCTGAGAAACGCGGTACGTGTGGTGCTCGCAATCGGCTCGGGATACTCCATCGGCGGGCCTCCGCGGTTGGCTGGAAAGATGTATGCCCGAATATAACGATTCCGAATAGCGGGAGGCGAGGGCCAGGTTCATCAAGGTCAGAGCACATCGCACCGCAGCCTGGGCCGCCCCAGGTTGCCGCGGGTCGCTGGGCAGAGGCGTCTGACGGCAGCCGGTCAGGGTTCTCAGAACCAGTAGGAGAGGCCGAGAGTCACGTGGATGTTGTTCGTCCAATCGGTACTGGGGGGCCTGGGGTCAAGCGTGACGTCGACGTCTGAGAAGCCGAGCGGCGCTGGCACACGCCAGATCGTGTTCACGGCGCTCAGTCGGACGCCGATGCGCTGCCCCGGCAGCCAGATCGTCCCCACGCCCAACTGACCCATGAAGGCCGTGCCGAACTTGAACCGGTCGGTCTGCGCCAGTTGGCAATGCGGTCGCTCGGACGTGGCGGTGCAGCCGATGTCGCCGACTGGGTCCATGGCGACACCCAGGCCAGCGAGCACGAAGGGGGCCAGGCGGTTCCAGGTGCGCGCGCCCGGCAGGTTGAGCTGGAGGCGGCCGCCGAGGAGCAGGAGGTCGAGATCCTCACTGCCGAGTACCCGCGCCTCTTCGTCCTCCGCCTTCGGATCGATCACGTCACGTTGCGTCGGGAAATAGGCGGCGTAGGCGCTGAGCCGGATCGGGCCGCTCAGCTGGATCGAATACTGGAGACCGTAGGCCAGCCCGCTCTTCGGTCCGAGCTTGGCGGTCCCCCGGTCGGTGAACAGGTAGCTGACTATCGGCCCGAGATTCTGCTTGTGCTCGATGAAGCGGTACGGCGACGCGACCTCCTGAGCGTCGACCGCCTGGGCAACGGCGAGACCGAGCGCCGGTAGCGCCAACGTCGAGGCAAGCTTGCTCCTGAGCATACGGCAGTTTACAACGGCGCGCCGGGCGCGCAATAGACAGGACGATTGACAACTGGCGCGCCGCGGGTTAGGCGTCAAGGAGGAAGCGTCGTCCGAGGCCCTGGCGTGTGGGGAGGGGAGACGATGAGTGCTGCTGTAGTGTCGAGGTCCGTCGCCTATCTGATCAGCGTGCTGCTCGTGGCGTCGCTCTGGCCGGCGGCCAGCCAGGCGCAGGCGACAGGCCGCGTGCGAGTCGCCCAGGAGAACTTCCGCAAGGAACCCAATGGGACGCAGCTGGCCACCGTGCTCCAAGGGACGGAGTTCCCGGTGCTCGCCGAGCGAGGCAGCTGGGCACAGGTGCAGCTGCAGGGGTGGATCTGGGCGCCCTCCGTCGCGCAGACGAGTCGGGAGGGCTTCGAGCTCACGGTGAATGTCGCAGGCGGCGAGAACCTGCGGGCGAGCCCCAGTGGCCAGGCGGCCATCAAGGCGCGCCTGCTGCAGGGCTGCTTGCTGGAGCGTGTCGACGCTAGCGGGAACTGGGTCCAGGTCCAGCGGTCGGGCTGGCTATGGAGGGCATCGCTCGACATCAGTGGCAGCGTTCCGGCTGCGGGCGCTGGCGAACAGGAGACCGACCTCCAGTCCCTCCTTACCGCCCGCTCGCCGCTCGCCGTCTACGCCACCCCGGACGGCGACACCATCGCAACGTTCGAGCCGGGCGCCCAGGCCCAGGTGCTGGGCCGGACCGGCGACTGGATCCGCATCCGCGTGGACGGCTGGGTCTACGGGCCCGCCGCACTCGACTCGGCCGTCGACCTCGCCGATACCGGTGGCATTACACCGGCCCAACTCCGCGCCGATCCGGGTCGCTATCGGGGCGCGCTGGTGCGCTGGCGTGTGCAGTTCATCTCGCTCCGCCGCGCTGAGCGGTCGCGCGCGGACTTCCAGGAGGGCGAGCCGTTCATCCACGCCCGTGGCCCGGCTGGCGACGCCGGGTTCGTCTACCTCGCCGTGCCGGAGGAACTGCTGTCGATCGCCGAGACCCTGGAGCCTCTGGAGTATGTGACCGTCGTCGGCCGCGTACGGACGGGACGGTCATCGCTGCTCGGCAGCCCGGTCATCGACCTCACGGATATCGAGAGGGGAGACACTCGACGCTGAGGGTGAGCCGGTCTGGCGGCGACGTCTCCCGCGGATCGCCGGCCGGAACACCGTAGCGCTCGCTG
>CANPVY010000064.1 GCA_947581845.1 uncultured bacterium
CAGACCCAGCTCGCACGCGCCCAGCTCCAGGCGCTGCGTATGCAGCTCCATCCGCATTTCCTGTTCAACACTCTACATACGGTCGCGACGTACGTGCGTGATCGGCGAGCTGATGAGGCGGTTGACATGATCGCGAACCTTGGGGATTTGCTCCGCACGTCCCTGGAGCGCGGTGAACGTCAGGAGGTATCGCTACAGGAGGAAGTCGACTTCGTTCAGAGATACCTGGAGATCGAGCGGGTTCGCTTCAGCGACCGGATGCGCGTCGAGGTCCGAATTCCGCCCGAGACGAGGGCCGCGCGAGTTCCGGCAATGATCCTCCAGCCCCTTGTCGAGAATGCCGTCCGTCACGGCGTTGCTCCCTCTCCCTCGGCTGGCCTGATCGAGATCAGCGCTTGGCGCCAAGCGGGGATGCTTCGCCTGCGGGTGCGTGACGACGGTCCCGGGTTCGGAGTCTTGGACGAGAGTCGGCCAGGTTCGCAGGTGGGCCTTAGAAACACGGTTCTGAGACTGGAACGGCTCTATGGCGACGGAGAGCGACTGCACATGGAGAATCACCAGGATGGAGGGGCGGTTGTTACACTTACGATCCCCTGGCACACAGAGCCGCTGTCCGCCGCTCCGGGCGGGGAGGGGGGCTGATGACGACAAGGATACGCACGCTCATCGTCGATGACGAGGCCGCCGCGCGGAGATGCCTGCGAGTTCTGCTCGACGACGATCCTGACATCGAGATAGTCGGCGAGTGCCGCAATGGTCCGGACGCGGTGGCAGCGGTTAAAGGCCTTGCTCCGGATCTTGTGTTCCTCGACGTGCAGATGCCCGGCATGAACGGATTCGACGTGCTCACGAACATCGGAGCCGAGCGTATGCCCGTCGTCGTATTCGTCACAGCTTACGACCGGTATGCGTTACGTGCTTTTGAAGCTCATGCGCTGGACTACGTATTGAAGCCCTTCACGAACCGTCGCTTCAACGCTGCTCTGGAGCGGGCGAAGGCTCACCTCGAGCAGTCCGAACTGGCAGCTCTCACCAGTCGTATCTGTGAGCTGCTCACGGAGCGCGGCGGAACTCGCGACAGCTCGGCAGCGCGTCCACAGCCCGAGTATCGCGAGCGGGTCGCGGTGAAATCGGATGAGCGTGTGTTTCTGCTGGAGGTGGCACGGATCGACTGGATCGAGGCAAGCGGCGACTACCTCGTACTGCATGTAGGCAAGCAGCGCTTCACTGTGCGCGGCAGGATGAAGGACATGGAGACCAAGCTCGATCCCCAGCGCTTTGTGCGCATTCACCGTTCGGCGATTGTAAACATCGAGCGAGTGAAAGAACTGCAACCCTACTTCCACGGCGACTACATGGTGATCATGAACGACGGCACGACGCTACGGCTATCGCGCCGCCGTTGTGAAGCGTTCGAGCGTCTGCTTGCACAGCCACTCTGATTGAGTAGTGAGGTGACAGGAGCGGCCTTGCTACCCGCTGTCAGTCCTGTAGCTCTCAATCGATGATGGCCGCGAGTTCTGCGCCTGCCGCGGATAAGCCAGCAGACAGCAGAGCGCGGGTTACGCCACCGGGCCGTCGAAGCGTTCGACCTTCTTGAGGAGGGATCGGTCGCAAGGCGAGCACGGCATCCCTAACGCCAGCTACAACTCCCTGCTGGTGTGCGTGTAGTGGCCAAGAACGACTATCAATAGCCGTTCACGCGCCGACCAGCTATCGCGCCGCTGTCCCGCCCAACACCCCATGGAACCGCTGACCGCAAGGTCTTTGTCGCTCGGCGTAGCTCGTGTGACATTGCGCTTGAGCCAATCACTACCGGCTAGGACACCCGCGTTGACTCGAACACCGACGGAGAACCGGCAAGTCGCTGCGATGCGAGACGCCGTGCTCCCGTTATGCGGGAGGGCGAACTCCCTCCTGTTGTTCGTTGGCCTTCTGGTCATCGGCGTTCAGCTCCCTGGGCATGCCCAGGAGCCGTATGTGATGCCCCGGCTCAACGGCGCGGTAACGCTGGACGGCTTGAGCGATGAAGCGGCCTGGGATGGGATCGAGCCGTTGCCTGTCGTCATGTTCATGCCCAGCTTCGGCGACGAGCCGACGGAGCGCACAGATATTCTGTTGGCATACGACGACAACTTCCTCTACCTCGCGGGTCGGCTCTACGACCAGGAACCGTCAGGAGTCCAATACAACTCGAGGACGAGGGATTCCGACGATCCGAGCAGCGACTGGTTCGGGATCGTCATCGATTCGTTCAACGACAAGGAGACCGCTTCGGCGTTCTTCACCACGCCTGCCGGCCTGCGCTGGGACGCTGCGGTCATCAACGATGCCCAGGGTGTGGAGCCCCTCAACGTCGACTGGGATACCTTCTGGGATGTTGCGACCGCCCGGAGTGACGAGGGGTGGTTCGCCGAATTCCGCATACCCTTCTCGAGCCTGCGATTCCAGGACAGCGACGGCCGCGTCGTGGTGGGCATCATCACGTGGCGCAGGGTCGCGCGCAAGAACGAACACGCGATCTTCCCGAGCATCCCCCCCGACTGGGGCTTCTTCAGTTGCTTCAAGCCATCGCAGGCACAGGAGTTTGTACTGGATGGCGTTTACTGTCGCCGTCCTCTGTATACCGCTCCCTATACGCTGGTCGGTCTCGGTCGCTCCTCCGAGCTCAACGAGGCCGAAACGGCTTATGAGCGTCAGGATCAGGTGCAGAGAGAGTTCGGCCTTGAGGTCAAGTACGGACTGACCAGTAATCTCACGCTCGATGTCACCGTGAATCCAGACTTCGCCCAGGTGGAGGCAGATGACCAGCAGATCAACCTGACGCGGTTCTCCCTCTTCTTTCCCGAGAAGAGGGCGTTCTTCCAGGAGCGCTCGGCGAATTTTGACTTCACGTTCATCGGGCCGAATCGCCTTTTTTACAGCCGCCGTATCGGCATCTGTGGCGAAGATCTGACGCGCGTCTACGGGGGAGCGCGGCTGGTGGGCCGGGTCGGCAGTTGGGACCTAGGGGTGCTGAACATGCAGACAGCCGCATGTCAAGACACTGCTTCCCAGAACTACGGGATCCTCCGCCTACGCCGTCAGGTGTTGGACCCTTACTCCTACGTCGGGGGCATCCTTGCGACGAAGATCGGGACGGATGGCACATACAACATCGCCTATGGTCTTGACGGGTTGCTGCGTGCGTTCGGGGAAGACTATCTGACCGTGAAGTGGGCACAGAGCTATGATAGCGGGAATCAGAGGCAGCTGTTCTCGCCTGGCGCTGCCCGCGCACATGTCAACTGGGAGCGGCGGACGACGCGTGGGGTGAGCTATTTCGTCGGGTCCTCCTACGTCGGACCGGGCTATAAACCCGGAATAGGCTTCGAGGCCCGAGAGGACTATACCAGCTTCAGCTCGAAGGTCATGTATGGTTGGTTTCCGGCGGGAGCGTCGCCGCTCTTCTTTCACGGGCTGTTCCTGGACGGCTTCGTGATCTTTCGCAATGGGGACGGAGCGATCGAGTCGGCGGAAGTCGGCCCCGGGTGGACGTACGAGTCGAGGTCGGACTACTCGGGCACGATCAGCCCGAGAGTCTACCGGGAGGACATCCTTGAGGCTTTGGAGCTATCGGATGACGTGGAAGTTCCGCCGGGTAGGTACACCTTCTGGGGCCTCAGCGGCGAGCTCCAGACGCCGGGCACCCGGCGGCTGCGCGCAAGTCTGAATGTCGAGGCTGGCTCTTTCTACGATGGCTGGCGAGTTTCGCTGGGCTTGAGCCCATGTTGGAGTCTCGGAGCCCTGGCCGAGCTGAGCGGCAGCTATGAGTTCAGCAACGTTGACTTCTCGAAGCGTGATACGCGCTTCGTCGTCCACGTCGGGCGGCTGCGCATTCTCTACATGCCGAGCACATGTTTCTCCGGCGCGGCCTTCATCCAGTACAACAGCGCGATCGATGCTGTCATCGTCAACGTACGGCTTCGCTATAATCCGCGGGAAGGGATAGACGTCTACTTCGTATATGACGAGACCATCAACACCGACCCGTACGGCCACCATCCCGTTGCTCCTACGAGCGCTAACCGAACGGCCATGCTGAAGTTCAGGTACACGCTGGCGCTCTGAACCGGAGGGCTCGCCGGGAAGCTAATCTTCCCGAGCGGCATTGTGGTCGACCAGGAGGTGAGCGTGCAGACACCGCAAATAATGCCTATCGATGTGACGGGCGTGGTCACCGTGATCATGGGGTCGCTCATCATCCTCATTCCCATCGCCGGCATCACCTTGCGCTTCGCCATCAAGCCGATCGCCGAGGCAATGGCTAAGATCCGCGAAGGGCAGAGGGCCGATCGGGAGATGGCGCTGTTGCAGCAACGCCTCGATCTGCTGGAGCAGCATCTGGGTGGCATGGAATCGGAGTTGCACCGCGTGAGGGAAGTGCAGGAATTCCACGCCGGGCTTAAGGCACCCGAGGAATGATTGTCGTACGGGATCGCGTCCCGGTGGCGCAGGGTTACGAGTAAGTCTTCCTAAGCCCCACGATAGACGCCATGCGTCGTCTCGTGAGTGGGACCGTGGTTGCCTGACGGACATCCAAGGCGACATACTTTATTGTCCGTTACATGAGAGCCGGTGCTTGCTGTGGTCCACGGGTCTTGGTCGACTGCATGGTAGCAGGAAGGGGTGCTTTCAATATGCGCTAGTTGGCGCCCGGCGCGTGGGTTCACAGGCATGGCCAGACCCGTTGAACGCGGTGGCGGATGATAGGAGCCTTGAGGATAGGAGGTGGGAGAATGTACACCGCGGGTAATTCGGCTTCCCAAGCTGACGCAAAGCGAGTTCTCGACGTTATCGACGAGGAGGTCAACGCGGTCAGCACTGGTGACGCGCAGGCGTACCTTGCGATTCTTGCCGATGATGCGGTCTTCATGCCGCCCAACCAGACATCCAAGGCGGGCGACGAGCTGCGGATTTGGCTGCGGGAGTTCCTAGAGGGATTCAGCGTCAAGTGGCTCAAGTTTGAGCACCTCGATACCGAAACAGCAGGTGACCTGGCGTACCACACTTACGCCTTCAGTTGGCAGGTAACGCCGAAGGTCGGTGGAGAGCCGACGGTGGCCCAAGGCAAGGGCATGCACGTCCTCCGACGGCAGGCGGACGGCGCTTGGAAAGTCGTTCGAGAGATCTGGAACGCCAGTGGCGTCACCGATGGCAAGCCCTGAAGACCCTCGGCAGCGTCTCGCTTAGAAGACCTCAGGGTGAATTGAGGAGAGCCGGATTCGGCAAACGGCTGCTGCAGAGCATCATCGAGGACTTGAGACAAGGAAGGTGCAGGCGGCGGAGACGCCGCTAGATCTAACAGCGCAGTTCGATTCCCCCTACTGCGGCTGGGAGCGCCCTCAGATGCGCAATAGCCGCGAGCGGCCGGGCCATGTCACCCGCAGGCCCGCCCACAAGATCATCACGAATCCCAACAGGAACAGCGGCCAGCGGAAATGGATCGGGCGGACGCGGGCGACGGCGTCGATCCCCTGCGGCAAGGCCCACAAGGCGTCGGCCGTGAAGGTA
>CANPVY010000065.1 GCA_947581845.1 uncultured bacterium
GGCGGGACCGTTTGTCGCCCGCGCGATTGCCTGTCCCGGGCAGAACCGCACCTACTACATGGATGCCTGGCTGTTTGCGCCCGGAACGAACAAGTACCCGTATCTGCGCCAGCTCGAGATCCTGCTGGATTCATTCCGCTGCACGGAGGCGACTTCCACCATGGACGAAGCGGGCACGTAGGTCGCCATGTCCTTCGTCCACCTGCACACGCACAGCGAGTACTCGCTACTGGACGGCGGGAACAAACTGGACGCGCTGGTCGATCGCGCCGTCGAGTTCGGTATGCCAGCGCTGGCCCTCACCGATCACGGCAACTTGCACGGGGCCCGGCGCTTCTACGATGCCGCCGGGGCCCGAGGCCTCAAGCCGATCATTGGCTGTGAGGTCTACGTGGCCTTCGGCGATCGGCGCTCGAAGGAGCAACCGGCCGACGCGCCAGCCGACCACGCCCACCTGGTCCTGCTGGCGCGGGACATGGCGGGCTATCGCAACCTGGTGAAGCTGGTCTCGATCGGGCACGTCGAGGGCTTCTATCGCCGGCCGCGTATCGACCGCCAGGTTCTGGAGGAGCACGCGCGCGGCCTGGTATGTCTGTCGGCCTGCATGTCGGGCGAGCTGGCGCTCCATCTGCTGGCGAACCGGTACGACAGGGCGAAGGCCGCCGCAGAGTGGCACGCCCGCCTGTTCGGCGAAGGGTACTACTGGTTGGAAGTCCAGGATCACGGGATCCCCGGCGAGGAGGTGGTGCGCAGCGGCATCTACCAGCTGGCGGAGGAGCTCGGACTCCCGCTGGTGGCCACGAACGACGCCCACTACTTGAACCGCGAGGACGCCGAGGCCCACGACATCCTGCTCTGCATCGGCACCGGCAAGGATCGCGACGATCCGAAGCGGCTGCGCTTCTACGGACAGGAGAGCTACTTCAAGTCGGCGGAAGAGATGGCCGTTGCCTTCCCCGATCGGCCTGAGCTGCTGGCGAACACGCTCAGAGTGGCTGAGCTGTGTGACCTAGAATTCGAGGAGAAGGTCTACCTGCCAGAGTTCCCACGGCCAGCGGACTACGAGTCGGAGGATGAGCTGCTGCGCGAGCTGGCCCAGAGTGGTGCCAGGGAGCGCTATGGCGAGCCGCTGCCGCCGGAGGTGCGTGAGCGCCTGGATTACGAGCTCGGCGTCATTATGAAGCTCGGCTACAGCGGCTACTTCCTCATCGTCTGGGATTTCATCCGCGCAGCGCGGGAGGCCGGCATCCCGGTCGGCCCGGGCCGGGGCTCCGCGGCTGGCTCGCTGGTGGCCTATGCGCTGAGGATCACGGATATCGACCCGCTGCGCTTCGGTCTCTTGTTCGAGCGCTTCCTGAATCCGGATCGCGTCTCGCTGCCGGATATCGATGTCGACTTCTGCTATGAGCGGCGCGGTGAGGTCATCGAGTATGTCAGGACCAAGTACGGCGCCGATTCGGTGGGCCAGATCGTCACCTTCGGGACCATGCAGGCCAGGGCCGTGGTGCGCGACGTGGGACGCACACTCGGGTTCACCCCTGCGGAGACCGACCGCATCGCCAAGCTGATCCCCAGCTCGCCGGGCTACTCGCTTGGCGTGACAGAGGCCGTGAAGCGGGTCGAGGAGCTGAGAACCCTCTATGAAGGGGAGGCACGCTACAGAGAGCTGCTCGACTACGCCGCCACTCTGGAAGGCCTGTCGCGGCACACGTCGGTCCACGCGGCGGGCGTGGTCATCGCGCCCGGCCCGCTGGCGGACTACGTACCCGTTATGACGGCGACGACGCGCGGTGCGGGGGCCGATTCGCAGAACGGCGACCTGGTGATCACGCAATACGACATGGTGAGCCTGGAGCGCTGCGGGATGCTGAAGTTCGATTTCCTCGGCTTGCGCACACTCACCGTGATCAGCGACGCCGTGGAGATGGTCCGCCAGCGTCACGGAATAGAGATCGACTGGGACGATCTCGGCCTCGACGACCCCGAGGTCTACGAGATGCTGGCCAGCGGCGCGACGGCCGGTGTCTTCCAGTTCGAGTCCTCCCTGGCTACGGACAAGCTGCGGACCATGCACTGCGATCGCTTCGACGACCTCATCGCGGTCAACGCGCTTATCCGTCCCGGCCCTCTCGACTCCGGCATGACGGACGTCTACATCCGGCGCAAGCGCGGCAGCGAGCAGATCAGTTACCCGCATGCGAGCCTTGAGGACATCCTTGAGCCGACCTACGGCGTGATCACCTATCAAGAGCAAGTGATGCGGGCGGCGAACGCGATGGCCGGCTTCAGCCTCGCCGAGGCCGACGTACTCAGAAAGGCCGTAGGTAAGAAGGATCCCGTGCTCATCCGCCAGGAACTCGGCCGCTTCATCGATCGGGCCCGCGAGCGCGGGGTCAGCCGGCGCGACGCCGAGCATGTCGCCTCGCTGCTGGAGACGTTCGGTCGCTATGGCTTCAACAAGGCGCACGCCGCAGCGTACGCGGTGCTTTCCTACCGGACCGCCTGGCTCAAGCGTCACTACCCGGCGGAGTTCATGGCCGCGCTACTGACCTCGGAGATCGGCAACACGGACAAGGTGGTGGGCTACATCAGTGAATGCCGCAACCTGGGCCTGCAGGTGCTTCCGCCCCACGTCAACGAGTCAGGCTACAAGTTCACGGTGGTCGGCGACCATGCCATCCGGTTCGGCCTCGGTGCGATCCGTGGCGTTGGGAAGTCAGCGATCGACTCGATCATCCGGACCCGCGAACAGGACGGTCTCTTCACCTCGCTCTTTGATTTCTGCAACCGGGTCGACTTACGGCTCAACAACAAGCGCGTCATCGAAGCACTGATCGGGGCCGGCGCCTTCGACGGACTGGCACCCCGCGCTGCGCTGGCGGAAGGGGTGGAAGCGACACTGCGCGAAGCGCAGCTGCGGCAGCGCGAGCGTGAGCTCGGCCAGCACAGTCTGTTCGGCGGCGACGAGGGACCCGAGGGGCAGCCGCCGCCGTTGCCGGAGGTTGCCGAGTGGTCGGAGGCGGAGAAGCTGGCGCGCGAGAAGGAGCTGGTCGGCTTCTTCGTGTCGGGCCACCCTCTCGACGCTCACCGTGACCTAGTGGATCTGTACGCGCGCCGCGCGAACACGAGCGCCCTGGTCGAGCGGCGCGACCAGAAGGTGGAAGTGGCGTGCGTGGTCACGGAGGTCGCGCGCCGCATCTCGCGTCGGGACGGCTCGGAGTGGGCGCGGCTCACCTTCGAGGACTACCAAGGTACAGCCACCGCCCTCGCCTTTCGCGAGGCCTGGGGTAAGCACCGCGATGTGCTCGAGGTCGGGCAACCGGTGTTGCTGCGTGGCAGTGTCTCGGGCCGGGTGCGCGATGAAGGGAACCCACCCCTCTTCCTCGATGAGGTCCTGCCTCTCGATAGTCTCTATGACAGCGGACGGGTCGCCGTGTGCCTGGAACTTGCAGCCGGCACGGAGCTCGATGCGGAACGCCTCGAGCAGGCGATCACGATCGCGCGCGCCCACCCCGGCCCCGCCGCCATCCAGGTCGTCCTGCAGAACGGCGTCGACGAGCCGTCGCGGCTGCGCTCACGAGCCCTTTCCGTGATGCCGGAGCCAGCCGTGCTGGCTCAGCTGCGCACGGTCTTCGGGGCCCAGAGGGTACGCCTAGTGGAGGTGCCGCGCTAGGCGGAGCCGGCCTCGCCCGCCGGGGTCAGATCTCACCATCTGTCTATGTGGCGTCGTTCTGCTATCTTATTAAGCTGCGCGCTGTTCCGAGCAGACGAGATCATCAACGGCGATCATGGCGACCCATCACGAGTTCGAGCGCTCGATCAGGGAAGTCAAGTCCCAAATCACGCGCTTGAAAGAGCTAGCCGACGCAAGGGGGCTCGACGTGGACGCTGAGCTCAGGAAGCTGGAGGCCCGCTTGCAGGAACTGCAGGCCGAGACCTTCAAGGCGCTCACTCCCATGGAGCGTGTGCAGATCGCCCGGCACCTGCAGCGTCCGCACGCGCTTGACATCATTGAACGTGTCTTCAGCGACTTCATCGAGCTGCATGGTGACCGTGCGTTTCGCGACGATCCGGCCGTGGTCTGCGGTTGGGCGCGCTTCGGCGACCGCTCCGTCATGGTGATCGCCCAGCAGAAGGGTCGCAGCACGAAAGAGAACCTGAGCCGCAACTTCGCTATGATGCACCCGGAGGGATACCGCAAGGCGCTGCGCATGATGCGGATGGCTGAGAAGTTCAAGCGGCCAGTGGTCACGATCATTGACACGCCGGCGGCGTACCCGGGGATCGGCGCTGAGGAGCGCGGCCAGGCTGAGGCCATCGCCCGCAACCTGCTCGAGATGTCGCTGATCGAGACCCCAATCCTCGCCGTAGTGATCGGCGAGGGCGGCAGCGGCGGCGCGCTGGGCCTGAGCGTTACTGACCGGATCCTGATGCTCGAGTACGCGATCTACTCGGTCATCTCGCCGGAAGGCTGCGCGTCGATCTTGTGGAGAGAGAACACCGAGGAGGCGCGCGCGCAGGCCGCAGCCGCGCTCAGACTCACAGCGCCTGACCTCTACGAGCTGGGCGTGATTGACGAAGTGTTGCCAGAGCCCGAGGGAGGCGCACACCAGGACTGGGATCGCACGGCCGAGATCGTGGCGGAAGCCTTGAGGCGACATCTGAATGAGCTGTACAAGCAGCCGCTGGCCGAGCTGCTCAAGGGTCGCTACGCGAAATACCGCAAGCTGGGTGCCTGGTCCGGTGACTGATCAAGCGAAGCGCAACGGCAACGGGTCGCCCGAGCGGCCCGCACCCCCGCTGCCCTCCCCAGGGGACCGGATCATTCGCCGGGGCCCGGAGCCACAGCTGATTGAAGTGCTGTTCAAGGGCAAGCGGCGTGAGTTCTTCACGGCGCACCTGGTTCCGCCGCTGAGGGCGCTGGAATACGTGGTCGTTGAGGCCGATCGCGGACAGAACCTCGGCATGGTCAGCGCTGTGGGTAGCTTGGCGAAGAGCAAGTGCCACGCATGCGACGATTGCGACCCGAACAGCACACCGGGTAGGAAGGTGCTGCGGCGCGCCGCACCTGTGGATGTCGAGCGGGCGCTCGGCTTGCGGGCCGAGGAGGGCGATGTTCGCCAGGATGTCCGCCGTATGGTGTCGGACCACAACCTGAAGATGAAGATCAGCGATGCCGAATGGCAGTGGGATCGGAACAAGCTGATCATCTACTTCACTGCGGATAAACGGGTCGACTTTCGTGTGCTGGTCCGCAGTTTGGCCAAGAA